>CATLAS010000177.1 GCA_949878535.1 uncultured Eubacteriales bacterium
AGTCAATATACCCTACCCAGCTTACATTGTTTTTGATGTTTCTTTTCATTTCCTATGTTCTTCCTTTCCTGATATGGATTTATAAATCCCCGCCGTTTTTTGCACCAGCTTCTTCTGCTGATACATAACGGATATATGCTATATTTTCCCCTTCCGATGCAGTTTTACACATATATGTATATACCTGATCCCGCAAAACCGTCTTTTTCTTCCGAGGACCTGTCCCCGCACTATATATAGGAGGACCAATATGTACCGTCATGCCCGGTTTTCTGCAAAATCGAAACAGTCCCCGCCGTCTCCGATATGTCACTGTGGCGGCAGCCACAGGCGCATCCAACTGGGCGGGATACGTAAACGATGTGTCTCCAAAAGGGCGGATACCTGTATAATAGGGCCAAATGTGCGCTTCTGGAAAAATAGCGATACAGCTGCCCTCTTCATACCGTCTGCGTATCACTTCTTTATATCGGGAAAGTGCAGTAAGCTTTGTGGGAATCGGCAGACACCCAAGCAGCATCACCAAACGCTTCAGCCCCCGAATAGAAACCGCATCCGCACCTGCTACAGTATACACCCGTTTCGGAAAAGCTGCAAGAGGTACGATAAACACATCCAGCAGGTGGGTATGATTACAATATAAAAAATATCCGCCGGACGACAACCCACGCAGCGACTTCCGGTTTTCAAACCGCATTCCCAGATGCAGCTTACTGATTCCGTATACTATCGGGATTGCAACCAAATAATACAACAGCCAGCTGCATATTTTCCAGGCGCGGGAATCCCGTATATACGGAAAGTCTGCGCCAATCTCTTCTTTCTTTATTGCAGTTCCGGCGAAATCATCCTCCAGCAGACTTTTATATACAATGGTTTTACGCTTCTTTTTTCGCGGCATCGGCAAGCATCCCTTCCATCTGATCCATACACTGATCAAATGCAAACGCCTGTGCATATCCCAGATACTGCCTACTGCATTCCTCCCGCTCCTTAGGATGCTCAATCCAGTAGTCGATACGCTCAGCAAGGCTTGCAGGATCATTCATCTTGAAAAGATTCTCCGGCGTCCGGGCGAAATATCGGGTCGCGCTCCTGGGAGAATCTGCGATCACAGGAACTTTGCCGCATGCAATTGCTTCCAGACAGGCTATGGCTTCGATTTCAATTTCCGCAGGATGGACGTATAAATCAGAGTAATTGATTACATCAACCAGTTCGCTGCGGGAATAAAATTCCATAATCGGCATGGATATGCCAAGCCGCCGGGCGGCTTCCTCCAGGTTTTTCCGCTGGGGACCTGTGCCTGCAAAAATCAGTTGAATTTGTTCCTTATGGCGGGAAAGCGACGCGGCGTTTAACAGCACCTTATGAGATTTTTCCCGACTGTACCGCCCGGTAAACAAAATCACAAATTTATCCTGCAGCGCCGCAGGCTTTGGTACATCCTTTTTTACAAAGGAAGCGTTCACCCCGTTGGAAATAATATAATGGTTGGTCGGGCCTGCCGCCCCTTCAAAGGTGTCACAAATAAACCGGGTAGGATAGTGCACGCAGTCGCACCGTCTGTATAAAATCCGATAAAAGGTTTTATATACCCACCGGTTCACCCGGTCTGCATTCATCAGGAAAAAATGATTGGATAAATTTTCTGCCTGACAGTGAAATCCTGCCGTTACAGGGATTCCCTTTGCCCAGGCGACCTTAGCTGCGGAAACCCCAAGCCAGAAAGGGATCATAATATGCACCACATCTGCACCGTCGATGGCTTCCTCTAAAATGCTGCGGACGGGACGCGCCAAAAGTACGCCGTTTTTTGCAACATATCCGTTCAGCGGACCAAAATTGATAGAAGGAACGATGTGGTATCCTTCCTCCCCAGCGTGCTTCGAACCGGTACACAGTGCGCGTACCGTGTGTCCCTTTGCTTGAAGACTTCGTATTAAATTCATAGCGGCGATAGTGGTTCCGTTGTTTTCTTCTCCAAGCACGTCACAAACAACTGTTACCTTCAAATCAGTCACCTCAATTTCATATTCCGTCAAAAACCTTTGCTTTCAAAATAGCAGCAGCCTGTGCCGGATCTGTAATACCAGCGACCGCCTGCTCCATCGGACAGGGGCCATCACCTCTCCGATTGATAATTTTATCAGTTAGGGTTTTATATCTGTATGCGACCCCCGCATTTTTTAAAACAGATACAGCGCCCTCGCTCATTACTTCGCCGTACACCGCCTGCGCACCGCCGTATACCGCCAGAAAAGCTGCGGCGCGTCCTACAATCCGGTCCGCAACTGCGGCGCCACGCAGGGCGTTCTTATCCTCCGCCATCCAAAGAACCAACGGGCGGATTCCCTTTTCACGGGATATCTGTATATCTTCTTCCGTACGGTACAACACACAGGTTGCATCCCCCATAAGAGATGCGACCGCCTTTGCTATAGTATTGCCCAAATTCTTCATATTTTAATTACCCACATCTGTGGGGATCTCTTCAAATTGACGAACCGCCACCGTATACCGGCTGTCCCACGCTTCACGCAGCAGTGCTTCCTTATCCAACCGTGCCTCCTGCTGCTCCACCTTTGAAAGCTCCGGACGGGTTTTAGGATGCCGTGGGGTGAACACAGTGCAGCAGTCCTCATAGGGCAGGATGGATGTGTCAAAGGTGCCGATCTGGCGGGCACGTTCTACAATTTCTTCTTTATCCAAGCCGATGCAGGGACGCAGTACAGGATAGCGTGCTACCGCATCGGTAACACAGATCGCAGCCATTGTCTGGCTTGCAACCTGCCCCAGACTTTCTCCTGTAATCAGGGCTTTGCAATCCTTTTCCTCCGCCACACGATTGGCAAGCTCCATCATAAACCGACGCAACAGCAGCGTAAAATATTCTTCATCACAATTGTCCCGGAGCATTTCCTGTATATGGGTCAGAGAGATTACATGCACCCGGATTTCTCTGCAATACTCGCACAATTCATGCGCCAGCTCCAGCACCTTTTGCCGCGCC
>CATLAS010000178.1 GCA_949878535.1 uncultured Eubacteriales bacterium
GGATTCCATACTTTCTTTTGTCATAGTCATCAGCCAGTTGAAGGTATCGGGCATAATCTGCATCAATCCCACCGCACCCGCGCTGGAAACTGCCCCTGATGAAAAGGCGCTTTCTGTTTTGATAACTGCATATACAATTGCTTCCGGCACGCCGTATTGCCCCGCATACTGCTCAACATATTCACTGTAGTCCTGGGGGTAATTTGCCTGATCCACTTTATCCCAGATAAACTGGCACAAAAATCCCGTCAAAACAGACAGCAAAAGAATAGAAACGATTACTGCGCTGCGGATCAGCGCTTTTTTATATTTCATCCTGTATTCCTCCTTATAACTGTCCGTGCAAAGAAAATCTTTGTATTATTTCTGCAACCTGCATGCGAACATCTGCAATACCGTCATTTTCAATCACCCCATCACACAGCGCCTGCAACGTACTGTCAGACATTTGCGCCTCCAGTCTTCTCCGGGCACGATCTTCCGTGATTCCGTCCCGCGCACAAATCCGCTTCACAGACAGTTCCAGCGGTGCACGCACATAAAATTTCAGATCACACAGCCTGTCAAACCCGCTTTCAAATAATACAGGAGCGTCAATTAAAACCGCACTATTTCCAGCATCCGCCAGCAACACAATCGTCTGCAAGGTCTTTTCTTTGATATGCTTATGGGTAATGGCATTCAACTGTTTCAACCGAAATGCGTTCCCGGGAGCAAAAACAATATCAGCAAGTGCCGACTTGTTCAAATCTCCTTTTTCATCCAACACACTTTCGCCAAATGCATCTGTTATTTCCATAAGGCATGGGGACGGTGCGTCCCCACATCCGGTTACAAGACTTTTATACACGCTGTCCGTATCAATGCTTGGAATTCCAAACTGATTAAAAATTTTGCAGACATAGCCTTTTCCGCTGCCGCTTCTTCCGCAGATCCCTAAAACCGTTATTTTTTCATGATTCATACAGTACGCACCGCTTCTCTGCATCCCGTTTTATCAGAAAGATATGCGGCTTCCATAACAGCCTGCACATGAGCCGCATCATCAAAGGAAGGAGCTACCGGACTGCCGCAATGTACAGCGTTTAAAAAGTTATACATACTTCCGATATGACCGCGCAGCCAACCGATAGGAGCTTTTACTCCTGGAAACACGCCGCCCGGCGACGGATACCGTCCGCAGCACTCGATCTTTGTATATCCACGCTCCGACTGGGGTGCAGTATTATCATAAAACCAAAGGTAATTGGGCTGCATCAGATCAAAACGAATACTGCCACGTTCACCGTAAATTTCAAAGGAGTGATCATCATTGGTTCCGCACATAATTTTGCCCACAGAAATCGTTCCGCATGCACCGCATGCAAGCTTTGCTGTCATATAAAACGCTTCATCCGCATTGGTTTCCCACACTTTTCCGTCCATACCGCGCCGCTGGGGATATGCAATCTGCCCCATACCAGACACCTCTGCAAACGGTCCGCATAAATACTGGATCAAATCTATTGTATGTGATCCCAAATCAAACAGAACACCGCCGCCACAAATTTCCCGATTTTGTTTCCAGCCGGCATTTTTCTCCGGATCTGCAGCGCTGCTATGCAAAAATGCACCGCGAAAACTGAGTATCCGTCCCAGCCGCCCCGCATCCACCAACTCTTTCGCCCGCATAACAGGCAGCAGAAATCGGGAGTTGAACACGACTGCACAGGTTTTGCCCTTTTCCTTTGATAGTGCAGCGATTTCGAACGCCTCATCAGCGGTCACGCATAAGGGCTTTTCACAATAAATATGCTTGCCTGCACCAAGTGTTTTTTTCAAAGTCTCATAGTGCAGCACATTGGGAGTACATATATCAATTACATCAATGTCGGGGTCTGCAAGCATTTCATCCTGCGTGCCATAAACCCGCCCCAGATTGTACTGTTCACACGCTGCCGCAGCCGTTTTCGAATGTGCTGTACATACACCATGGATTTCAGCATGGAACGGCAATACGCCGTAGTAATATTTTAAATTTTCGACGGACCAGGCATGTGCCCGCCCCATATTTCCAAAGCCAATTAGTCCAATATTCATGAGATCCCTCTAAAACTTTTTACTGGCAAATAGTATTCAATCAATATAAAGTTTATTTTAGCATATTTTTACCATTTATTCAATGACTTTTCCGTGAATTCTCTATCAGAGTTACGCTTAAAATTTTACAAATATCGTAATGCAATAATTTTGATTACTAACAAATTCAGCAAAGCCATAAAGCCCCTTTTGCACAAAGGGACTTTACCATAGGCGAAACCGAGGAATATTTTCCCTGAAGCTTAGGCCTCCCTTGCGCAAAGGGAGGTGTCACAGCTGGCTGTGACAGAGAAATTGTATGTTTATACCATCGGTTTAATAATCCCACTAAATGATCGTATAACAATCCCTCCATCGACAGCTCCCTTTGCACAAGGGAGCCTTTTCATTATTTGCGCTCCGCTGCATGCTTCAGGAACTTGTTTTACAAACTTCTCACATAGAGGTTTTCCCTTCTTCAGGCTCAAGCCTCCCTTGTGAGGATCCGCTGTCAGCTCCATAGAGAGGTAGCTTGACGCAGGTTCCCTCAAAATCAAGCCTCCCTTGTGTAAAGGGAGGTGGCTTGCCGTAAGGCAAGGCGGAGGGATTGTATAAGTTATACCATAGATTTGCAGATACTACAAAATGACACTTCACCCGCTATCGCAAAAGCCCTTTTTGCCAGAAAAGCCTTTTATTACAAAAACAGCGATACCACTTTGCAGTATCGCTGTTTTTCATACTTATTATTAGTCGCTGATGTAAGGCATCAATGCTACAACACGCGCACGTTTGATTGCGGTTGTGAGCTGTCTCTGATGCTTTGCACATGCGCCGCTGATTCTGCGAGGCAGAATCTTACCTCTTTCAGAAACAAACTTACGCAGACGTACAGTATCCTTATAATCAATGTACTGGATTTTATCTTCGCAGAAAATACAAACCTTTTTCTT
>CATLAS010000179.1 GCA_949878535.1 uncultured Eubacteriales bacterium
TAATTTCACCGGAATGGAGCGTCTCCCGGGTCCCGTCCTCCAAGCGAACCACCAATCCGCCTGCATCGTCAATTTCTTCTGCTGCAGCACGAAACGTTTTTGCTCCCTGTATGCACTTAACCGTTTTGCCAAGCACCAGAGAATCCCTGCGGTATTCCTCCATCCAAGGGCGATCTGACAGTTGTTCAATAAAACCATACAATTCTTCCGTCACGGCCGCACACAGAGCGCACCGGCGCACATCGCATCCATGAAGTGCCCCTGCTACACGAGCTACCTCTTCAGGAAAATCTTCCGTTGAACAATTGATCCCGATTCCCACAATGATTTGCTGGGTATGACTGTTTTCCAAGCTGGTTACGGCCTCTGTGAGAATCCCGCAAATTTTCTTGCTGTTCAGGAAAACATCGTTCACCCATTTGATTTTGGCTTCTTTTCCGGTCAGTCGTCGAACAGCGCGCACCACTGCCACCGCCGCCGCACCGGTGATCCCTACTGCATCTGCAAGAGAGGCGGACGCGGTAAAAACAAGACTCATATAAATGCCGGTACCGGGCGGAGAATAAAAGCTGCGTCCGAGTCGTCCCCTGCCGGCGGTCTGCTGATCTGCTGTGATCAACAAGATTTTTTCGCCGTCCTGCTCCCCTGCTGACAATCTCCGTTTTGCTTCATTATTGGTAGAATCAATAGTTTCAAAGGAAACAACGGAAATCTGATTCCGCAAGGATGCCGGCAGACAGGCGCCGATTCCCGCGGGCGTCAGCCGATCGGTCTGCTCCGCCAGAGCATATCCCAGGTTCGTCACGCCTTGAATATCGTAGCCATCCCCCCGCAGGGTCGTGATGGCTTTCCACACTGCGGCACGGGATACCTGGGCTTCTCTGGCCAAAATTTCACCGGACACATAACTGCCCCGATTTTTTTCTAAAATTTCCAAAACCTTATCTTTTGCAGCCATGCAAAGCATCCCCTTCCAGGTTTCCCCAGCTTATTTTCCAATAATCCGTGCACACAAAGCGTCTGTATACGCAGCTGCTTCCAGCATCCGGTCATAGCTGACCCGTTTATCCCGGTTCCAGGTATTTTCCATTACATATGGCAGGCGCTGCCGAATCTTCATCTGTTCATCAGCAAGTCCCTCCTCAAGAGAAGGGAACGCTTTTTCCACCGTATCTCCCCATGCGTGGAGCTGTCCGCCAAGAACCGCATCTGTGGAATCAATCCGGGTGCAATTGTTATAGTAAGCAGAGCTTTCAGAAATAGAGCCAAAGGAATACACATCCCAGTTGTAGCTGTTTCGGGTGCTATAATACCAGGTTGGCGTTACAATATAGTTGGGGATCCAGGAGCAGTTGATAATAGAAAATCCACTTTGCAGCAGAGACTGCGCCGTCTGGAAGCCGCCATCCCACACCATGACAGTCACTTCCTTTGGAATCATATCGTTGACGTATTTGCTGAAGCCTTCCCATACGATGGGTTTTCTGCCGCAATCCAGCACGGTCTGCGCCATTTTTGCGATAAAATGGCCCAAATACTGGAGCATGACATATTCTCTGCCGGGGATGCCCGGTGCTTCGTTTTCCTCTTTATACCCTAAGGAGCGGCCATACCGGATGCATTCGTCGCAGTCCAGCCACCAACCCATACGGCCTTCGTCGCCGCCGATGTGAATATATTCAGACTCAGGGAAGAGCTCACACAGTTCCCGATACAGGCTTTGCATTGCTTCAATGGTTTTTTCATGGAAGCAAACAATTCCCTTATCCCCGAACACCTGAGGATATTTCTGCTGCAAATAGGTAGCGTGACCAGGTGCGTCAATTTCCGGCACCAACTGTACATCCCGAGAGCGGGCATATGCGCGCAGGCGCTTGATTTCCTCACAGGTGTAGCATCTATTTTCGCTGGTAGCATCAGGGAATACTTTTGAAGGGAGCGTATAGGCTTCATCATCGGAAAAATGCAGCTGCAGGTATTTCACTTTATACAGCCAGCACATATCTATGTATTCCAGCAGCAGGGGCAATGCGTGGCTGCTGCGGGCGCAGTCGATCATCAATCCACGATATGCGCTCTCCGGCTGATCCCACACGGTGCCTACCTGCACCTGCAGTTTGTTCTCTATCTTTTTGCCCATTTGTAGAAGCGTAGCAAGCGCGTAACGGATTCCTTCCCGATCACTGGCATAAATGCAGATTTTTCCGTCGTTTCCGGAAATGATTTTATATTCACCCTGCGCAAAGGAAGCATCGGTTATAAGGTAAAGTCCTTCTGGGTCTGCCGCCGGCGCGGACTTGGTCATAAAAACTTCCAGATCCAGCCCTTTCTTTGCATATTCGCAGAAAGTGCGGGCAGGCTCCTCATAATCACCAAAAAAGAGAGCAGGCGCGTACCATCGCACATGTTCTTCTCCGCAAAAACCCTTAGGGGAGGGGATAATTTGTGTCAGCATTGCCATTGTAAAACCATTCCTTTATTTCAAACTTTTATACTTTTTCAACTTGGTTCATTCTATCATAGGTGCATTTCAAAGTCAATCACTCCCATGTAAAAATACTGATTTCGAGGCTGGCTTTTTATATAGAACAACATGCTTGTACAATTTGAACAAAACATGAACATTTATTCGGAAAATTGTTTTTCCACAGAAGTAATCCACACCCTGTGGAAAAGTCTGTGGAAATGTATATATACAAGGGATTTTTTATAGCGTAGCTTGTTGAAAACTGTTTGGAAATATAAGCGGGAAATTTTTTAGAAAATGAGTGTGTAGAAAATTTCGAAAAAGACTCCCGCAAGTGCGCTGCACGGCTCCAAAGGAGACAACACTTCACACCGCTATAAGCCTCCCCCAGCAAAGGGAGACCAGCACGCTGCAGGTTTCCACCAAAATCAAGCCTCCCCTGTGCAAGGGGAGGTGGGTTTTGCGCAGCAAAACTCGGAGAGATTGTTTGTAATATTGCCGATTTATTGATCATCCAAAATGACAGAATAACAATCCCTCA
>CATLAS010000180.1 GCA_949878535.1 uncultured Eubacteriales bacterium
TGGGGGATTGTTTAAATGAGACTGTCTATATGCAAATCCTACAAAATGATAGTAAAACAATCCCTCAGTCTCCGCTACGCGGAGCCAGCTCCCTTTGCACAAGGGAGCCTTTTAGCATGCGTCTCACACGGAAGTCTTTTTCCTCCGGTGAAAAACAAAGGAATTCTCCATAAATAAAAAAAGAGGGCATGCCCTCTTTTTTTACATTGCTGTATTGTCTTTTTCCGCTAAAAACTGAACCATCAGTTTGGCGGTTGCCGCATCTGCCACATCCGACAGATCTGCGCCATAGCGCAGACGTTCTCTTGCATACGTTGATGAAACATGCGCTAGAGCAGGATTTGCCGGTAGGAAAAAGGTTTCCAGCCTGGGGGAAAACCGACGCATAATTTCCGCCAAAGTATATTCGTAATCAAAATCTGTTCCGTTGCGGATCCCTTTTACAATATAGGACACGCCAAGCTTGTCTGCAAATTCTGCGGCAAGCTCATCGCACACAAGACACTGTACGTTGGATATGTCTCTGCACGCGCTTTCCAGAATCAGACGACGCTGGGTGGGCGTAAACATCCCGGTATTCCGCTTTTCGGCATTTACCAAAACAACGGCATATACTTCATCAAACGCCTTCGCCGCCCGCTGTATGATATCCACATGTCCAAGCGTTGCCGGATCAAAGCTGCCGGTTACCATCGCTACACGCTTCATTGTTCATCCTCCGGTCTACCTGCACATTCTAAAAGCGTAATCCGTGTCCTGCCGTACAGAGCACTGCGTAAAACCGTAAACTGCGCCTGCAATGCGTCATCTTCGCCGAACACTTGTTGACGTACCTGCTGTGCGTGGTACGCTTCATCCTTTAACAATCGCTTGGAAGCGGGTAACGCGCCGTTATCTGTTTCACAGACGATCTTTCCGCCGTTCGCCAGCAGTCTGCCGTCCACAATGCCGGTCAGTGCCGCTGCAAGATACTCCGAATCATAAGGAGGATCCAGAAATATAATATCAAACTGTTCCTTTTCAGCTGCGCTGCGCAAAAAGGATGCATAGTCTCCTGTTGATATTCTACATTTATCAAACAGCTTGCATTTTTTGGCATTTGCAGTAATAACATCGCACGCTGCTCTTGCAGCATCGATAAATACGCAGTGCTGTGCACCGCGGCTAAGGGCTTCCAATCCAAGTTGACCGCTGCCGCCGAACAAGTCCAGCACCCGTCTGCCCTCGATTTCAAACTGTATCATAGAAAAAAGCGCTTCTTTTACCCGGTCTGTCGTTGGTCTTGTATTCTCGCCTGGCAGAGATTCCAATTGAATCCCTCTGGCGCTTCCTGTTATAATTCTCATTCTTATGATCATGCCTTTCTTTTGCAATTGTCTATTTATCCCGTAAAAATTCCAGAATTGCAGCTGCATTTTCTTTGGTTACACCCGGCACAACGGAAATCTCCTCTACAGAAGCCTCCCGCAATGCAGTCAGCGTTTTGAAATGCAGCAGTAGTTTCTTTGCTTTCGCCGGACCAATGCCTGGTATCTTTTCCAATGAAGAATGCTTCATTCCCTTTCCCTTTGCCGCGCTCATTCGAGAAATCGTATATCGGTGCACCTCCTCCTGAATCCGATATACAAACCGAAACACTTCCGGCTCTCTTGCAATACTCACTTCGCCGTCCTCTGATACAATGGTTCTGGTTTTATGATGCTCGTCCTTTACCATACCGAATACCGGCACAGCAATCCCCAGCGAACGAAGCAGCTGACGGATCACAGACACATGTCCCGCGCCGCCGTCCAGCAAAATCAAATCCGGCAGTACACCGAAAGATTCATCGCCGGGTTCCCCCACGTGAGACAGTCTACGGCGAAGTGCTTCTTCCATTGCCTGATAATCATCCGGTCCGTCATTTCCTTTTATTTTGAAATGACGGTAATGCTTTTTGCAGAATTTTGCATTTTCTACCACAATCATGCCTGCGGTTATATTTTCGCTGCCCATATTGGAAATATCATATGCTTCAATTTTTTGGGGAAGCACCTCCAAATGCAGCAGAGACGCAAGACTGGCAAGGAGTTTTTCGTCTGTATCATCCTTCCTTCGGCGGGTCACACTATGACGCACTGCGTCCCGCTGCGCCATTTTGCACAAATCCCGGGGGATCCCACGTACCGGCGTACGGATTTGAATTTTCCGCCCAGCACGCTGGGATAAATACGTTTCCGTAATTTCCCGGTCGCTTTCTGTGAGAGAAAACGAAAGATAAATTTCCTTTGGGATGTATTCTCTGTAGCGGTACAAATTAACGATAAACGCTGCAAAAGGAGAATCGTCCTGAGCAATTCCGGGAACAGTCTCTTCCTCACTATATGTCTGCGCTCCGGTGATTTCGTCTGCACCAAACATAAAATATTCGCTGTCGCAAATCGCGCCGCCGCGAATATATAAAGCCGCCGCACAATCGCATCCCTCATGAGAGGATAGGGCAATCACATCGCAGTCCGTATCGGGGGACAACTGGGTTTTCTGTCTGTCACCCAGTCTGCCAAGCGCCGCGATTGCATCTCTGCACCGGGCAGCTTCTTCAAACCGCTCCTGCTCCGCCGCACGTTCCATGCGGGCAACAAGCGCTGTCTCCACTTCCTTCGTATTTCCCCGGAGCAGCTGCACAGCGCATTTGATCAGTTCGCCGTATTCTTGGACGCTTACTTGTCCCGTACAAACACCGCAGCATCTTCCAATCTGCCGATAAACACACGGTCTGCCTTTTCCGATATCATCAGGGAATTTCTTTTTGCAGGAAGGAATGCCCAGCGTCTTTTCAATTGTGGAAATAATATTACCAATCACCTTGGTATTGGAATAGGGACCGAAATACAATCCTTTTTCGCCCCGCTTGCGGGTCATAATAATCCGCGGATATTCCTCCTCCGTAGTTACCTTGATAGCCTTTCTTATTATAGGCTT
>CATLAS010000181.1 GCA_949878535.1 uncultured Eubacteriales bacterium
TATAGCCGCAAAGTTTGCGCTTTTTCTTGCATTCACATAGAAACTGTGCTATACTAAAATAAGTATATGCAATTTTACTTTGGATATAGAAAGGCTTCGTATCATTATGAAAATCACATCCATCCCCTCAGTGCAGACACTTTTGCGTACCGCGTTGGAGGAAGACGCCGGCGGCGGCGATATTACAACGATGTCTACAATTTCTGCGGACGCCATCGCGCACGGAAGATATATCGCAAAGGAAGATGGAATCCTCTGCGGCATGGATATCGTCCGTACTGTTTTTGATCTTCTGGATCAAGATATTGCACTGCAGGTTCACGTACCGGAAGGTTCCTGCTTCCATGCGGGAGACATACTGGCAGAGGTATCCGGAAATGCCAGAACCGTTCTTACCGGCGAGCGTGTCGGACTGAATTTACTGCAGCACATGAGCGGTATTGCAACGGCAACCGCCAAAGCTGTTCAAAGTGTAAACGGATACAAAGCAAGAATTACCGATACAAGAAAAACCACGCCCGGTCTGCGGCATTTGGAAAAATATGCTGTGCGCTGCGGCGGCGGTGTGAATCACCGGTTCAATTTATCTGACGGCGTACTGATTAAGGACAACCATATTATTGCGGCAGGTGGAATTCAGAAAGCGGTTGCAGCTGCAAAAGCATCCGCGCCACACACGCTGAAAATTGAGGTAGAAGTGGAAAACATGGACATGCTTCGCGAGGCCCTGGACGCCGGGGCAGACATCATTATGCTGGATAACATGACCTGTGAGGAAATGCAGCAGGCTGTTGCAATTGTGGATGGCCGCGCTCTGACAGAAGCTTCCGGCAATATGGGTGAAAAAGATTTGGCGCAGGTTGCAAAAACCGGAGTGGATCTGATCAGTATCGGTGCACTGACACACTCTGTTCGGGCAATGGACATCAGCCTAAAATTTAAACTTGTCTGAACGGGGAGGGACAGTTTCATGCGAAGATTTTTATTCAGCGGTTCCTTTTCTGCACTTCCCAGCCAGGATTTTGATGTAGTGATTATCGGCAGCGGCATCGCCGGATTGTATGCATCTCTGCATATCGATCCCACCCTCCGCGTCGCTCTTGTAACCAAAGAAAATCTGAAAAGGAGCAATTCTTACTATGCTCAAGGCGGCATTGCAGCAGTGCTGTCTCCAACGGACAATTTTGAGTCCCATATTGAAGATACCCTTTCCGCAGGGGCAGGTCTCTGCAACGAGGATGCCGTGCGGGTTCTTGTGGAGGAAGGTCCCGAAAACATTCAGGAATTGATTGATTTAAACGTCCCCTTTGATACAAATCCCGAGGGAGAACTGCAAATCACCAGAGAGGGCGGCCATTCCTGCCGCAGAATCGTACACTGCGGCGGTGATGCTACAGGGCGGGAAACCACCAAGCAATTAGGACATATCGCTCAGGACAAAGAAAACATCACCATTTTTTATAATACCTATTTGATTGATCTCTTAACTGCAAACGGCAGTGCCGCTGGATGCGTTGTTGCAGATGAAGAAGAAAAGCCTTTCATTTTGCACGCTCCCAATATTATTTTGGCTACCGGCGGCGTAGGATATTTGTATCAATATACCACAAATCCCCGCGGCGCCGTAGGCGATGGCATGGCATGTGCAAGCCGCGCAGGCGTTGTATGTGAAAACATGGAAATGATCCAATTTCATCCTACAACACTGATTTCTCCCAAGCACAGTGACAGACTCTTTCTGATTTCTGAGGCTGTGCGCGGGGAGGGCGGTATCTTGCGCAATCACCAGGGCGAAGCTTTCATGCAGGACAAGCACAAGCTGCGGGATCTGGCGCCCCGGGACATTGTTACCAGATGTATTTTAGATGAACTGGAACGAACCGGAGAAACCAATGTATTTTTAGATGTATCCTCCATGACGGATGCTTTCTTCTCCACCCGGTTTCCCACAATATATGAAGAATGCCACAAATTCGGCATTATGGTACCCGATGATAAAATTCCTGTCCGCCCCGCACAGCATTATATCATGGGCGGAATCAAAACCAATTTAGACGCTATGACCAATATGGAAGGCTTGTACGCCTGCGGAGAGGTGGCTTCTACAGGCATTCACGGAGCCAATCGACTGGCAAGCAACTCCGTGTTGGAATGCCTGGTGTTTGCGCGCCGTGCCGCACGTCATATCAATAAAACCGGACGAAAAATGCAGAAGATCACACTTCCCGAGTCCTGCTCCTACATCAAAGCACCAACCCAGCAGGAAATTGAGAAGGATCGGCAGACAATCCGCCAGATGCTCACAGAGCATGCAGGCGCAGTTCGTCACAGCAAAGGTTTGAAAACCGGTGCACGTATCGTTGGAGAAATCTTTGAAAAATATCAGACGCTTTGTCTGGATTCCAAAGAAGCATACGAAATCTGCAACATGGCGGAAACAGCGCAAATGATTTTCAATGCCGCCTGTGCAAGAAAAGAAAGTATCGGTGCCCACTATCTTGTAGACTAAAATCCCGAAAGGCTAACCTTATGAAGTTTCATCCCGTTGCCCTTGACGGCTGCACAGAATATAATCCGGACTCTATTACACAAATCATTGAAAAACAGCTTTCCAGTATCGGACTAACAGCGGAAATACTGCAGAATAAGAAAATTGTTATAAAACCCAATCTGGTTATGAATAAAAAACCGGACTTTTCCGCGACCACGCATCCCGCAGTCATTGCCGGCGCTGCGCGCGCATTGCACAGCATAGGTGCGGGAGAACTGTACCTTGCAGAAAGCTCCGGTGGTCCTTATACAGAATCTACAATACGGCTTCATTATAACGGCTGCGGCATAAAGGAAATAGCGGAACAGGAAAATATTATACTGAATTATAGTACCGCTTCCTCCATCATGCAATTTCCGGGCGGAACC
>CATLAS010000182.1 GCA_949878535.1 uncultured Eubacteriales bacterium
TACAGGACAGCGCTCCAATCTACAAATTCTCACAGGATTCTCACACAAAACCTGTTCTTCTCACACCTCACTCACAGTGACTTAAATACAATATGTATGGTTGACAGCACGGCAGATTTTTTTATGACCGTGCCTTTTTCATGCACGGATATGCCTGGTGTATCCGGCAGTGCAGGAACGCACATATTATTATAGTAGAATACGAGCAATGTGCCCGGCATTTATGGAGTGTATATATGGGATTATTTGACATTGAGAAAAAGGAAAGCTATACGATCATTATTGGCTGCGGGCGACTTGGCGCCAATCTGGCAAGCACTATGTCCGATGGGGGCGCAGACGTGCTGATTATTGATATGGATGAAGGCTCCTTTCGTAAGCTTTCTCCTTCTTACGGTGGAATCACCGTGGTGGGGGATGCGACAGATATGCAGATTCTGCGGGAGGCGGATATTGCAAAGGCAACGGCAGTTGTATCGGTGACGAATAATGATAATACCAATATCCTTGTTGCTCAGATTGCAAAGGAAATGTTTCACGTTCCCCATGTAATCGCCCGGCTGTATGATCCGGAACGGGAGTGCGTGTATCATGAACTGGGAATCGACACAATCTGTCCGGCGGTTCTTTCTGCCAAGGAAATTGATAAAATCCTGCACCTGCAGGAAATTCAGGAGGGCGCACTGTGAAAACACGGATCTTTTTAATCGGCGGATTTCAGAAAACCAAGTTTCTGGCAAAATCTCTCCTGAAAAAAGGATATCATGTAACAGCCATCAATAAAGATACGGAAAAGTGTCTCGCAATGGCAGAAATTGAAAATCTCACCGTATTCAATGGCGATGGTACAAAGCCTTTTGTACTGGAGGATGCGGATGCATATAATGCAGATATTGCCATTGCGCTGACGGAGTATGACGCAGATAATCTGGTTATTTGTGAGCTTTGCAAAAAGAAGTTTCATATAAAAAAGACGGTGGCGCTGATATCCGATCCGAAGAAGACGGAGTTCTTTTACCGGATGGGCATTGATTCTGTAGTGTGTGCAATTACCGCTGTTGCAAATATTATCGAACAGCAGACGTTTCTGGATGAAATGGCAACACTTGTTCCCATCGGCGAAGGCAGAGTCAGCATCGCGCAGATTCCCATTGCGGCAACTGCGCCTGCGGTGGGCAAAAAACTGTGGGAGATCAATTTGCCAAAGGAAGTTATTGTTGGCTGCGTGCTCCGAGGCGAGCAGAGCATCGTGCCTCAGGGAGATACTCGCATCCTTACCGGAGATGTGCTGGTGCTGATTTCTGCCAATAAGCAGCAAATGGCGGCGATAAAGGAGTTGACAGGACGGTGAAACAACTGCTGAACTGGATTGCCGGCGGAAGCATTTACGGCAAGCTGATCCTGCTGGTCGGCGTGCTGCTTCTGTTTCCCCTTTTCGTCATTCCTTTTTATCCGGATGAGACCGGCTACATACTGTCTTTTGCAGTTCCCGCCCTTGTTTCCATTGGGGTCGGCGTGGTTGTGTGTCTCCTCCGAAGGCGCCCCCATGATTCCCTGCATGTGTGGCAGTCTTCTATGCAGCAGGGCAGCTTACCGGTGCTTTTTGCATGGTGCTATGGAATTGCAGCCGGTGCGGTTCCTTTTGTAATGGGCGGGCAGATGGGCGTAGTGCATGCGTTGTTTGAATCGGTAAGTGGATGGACAACCACCGGGCTTACTGTGGCGGACGTGACAAAGCTGCCCCAGATTTTTTTGTTTCACCGCAGCTTTATGCAGTACTGCGGTGGACTTGGCTTTATTATGATGATTCTGCTGCTGGTGGGCGGCAAGCAGGCTGCCAGTCTGTTTAATGCAGAAGGGCATCCGGACAGGCTTATGCCCAATATCAAAAAAACGTCTCAAACGATTTTTTTGCTGTACAACGGATTTTTAGTAATTGGTACGGTTTTGTATGTGATTTTTGGCATGTCAGTGTTTGACGCCATATGCCACACCATGAGTGCCCTGTCTACGGCAGGATTTACCACGCAGGCAAACAGTATCGCAAGCTATGCCAGCTTCCCTATAGAAGCAGTTACCGTCTTGCTGATGCTGATCGGTTCTACCAACTTTGCCGCTCTCCTGCTCCTTGCCAAGCTGAAGTTGAAAAAACTGTGGAAGATCAGCGAATTGCGGTTTATGATAGGCATGCTTGCGCTTTTTACCCCGCTTGTGGGCTTTTCCCTGATGGGAGAGGGGATGGGCTTTTGGGAAAGCATGCATCAGTCTCTGTTCGGATTGGTGACCACTTTTACCACAACCGGATATTCCACTATGAATTATGCGGCGTGGCCTCAATTTGCCGTTGGAATTTTGATTCTGCTCATGATCATCGGCGGAAGCGTCGGCTCCACCGCCGGCGGAATCAAGCTTTCCAGAACGTATCTGCTGCTGCGGATCACCTGGATCAATATGAAAAAGCGTTTGTCTCCTACCCGCAGCGTCCGTGCGGAGAATTACTACCGCTTTCAGGGGAAAACGCCCATTGATCATTCTGTGGTGATTGATATTTTCGGATTTATCGCATGTTATATGCTGGTGCTGATTGTGGGAACACTCCTTGTCACGCTGACGGCAGACTGCTCCCTGTTTGATGCGCTGTTTGAGTTTACCTCCGCATTGGGGACTGTCGGTATATCCAACGGACTTACCAATCCGGGCACAAACGCTGCCACTCTGTTTATTGAAATGGTAGGCATGCTGTTGGGTCGATTGGAAATCACCATTGTATTTGTAGGAATTTACACCGGCATCGCCAAAGCAAAGCACGCCCTGTCCGGTAAAAGGAAAGAAGCGTGAGTTTATAAACAAAAGCCTCCCATGTGGAAATTACCGCAAAACGAAAAGGCCCCCTTGTGCAAAGGGGGCTGTCG
>CATLAS010000183.1 GCA_949878535.1 uncultured Eubacteriales bacterium
AATATTTGTGCTTTTTAGCGCGCCTTCCGCTGTCAGCAGCTATATTATGGCGAAAAATATGAATAACGATTCCATTCTTGCCGCGCAGATTCTTCTGTTTACTACAGCCGGATGCATGATAACGATTTTCGGCGGGGTATTTATACTGAAAAGTCTGTCTTTTATTTAACAAATTCTTGTGCAAGCTGTAGAAATTCATTTTTTTAGACAAGAACCGATCAAAAAAACACAGAAATCTGTTTCCATTTTTCTGATTTTATGATATACTGTTTCTGTGCGTTCGTCTCTTCTTCGAGAGGCGAAATATTTTCCTCAATTATTTACTAAGGAATAAAAATAAAAGGACGGTGCAAAATGGAAAGTTTGTATGGTGAACTCGGTGTAATTGGAATGCGCGGCTGTGAGGGCTTTGTATCTCAGGTTGACGCTTATCTGCGGGAATGGAGACGGCATGACGATGATCAGGAATTCATTATGCGTGCCGACTGCCCCCGATTCGGATCCGGAGAAGCAAAGGCTCTCCTTCATGAATCTGCCCGCGGCCATGACGTGTACATCATTTCCGATTGCTTCAACTACGCTGAAAAATATAAAATGCAGGGCATGATGGTTCCTATGAGTCCGGACGACCATTTTGCCGATCTAAAACGTGTAATTGCGGCAATTGCCGGAAAAGCTTCCCGTATCTCTGTGATTATGCCGATGCTGTATGAAGGCAGACAGCACAGAAAAGCATCCCGCGAGTCCTTGGACTGTGCGTTGGCACTGCAGGATCTTGTGAGTATGGGTGTTTCCAACATTATTACCTTTGATGCGCACGATCCTCGCGTACAGAACGCCATTCCGCTTCACGGATTTGATAATATCCGTCCTTCCTATCAAATGTTGAAAGCCCTTGTTCGAGCATATCCGGACATCTCTTTGTCTAAGGATGATATTATGTTTATTTCGCCTGATGAAGGCGCTATGTCCCGGAGTATGTACTATTCGTCCGTTATGGGTGTAGAATTGGGTATGTTCTACAAACGGAGAAATTATTCTATTATAATAGATGGCAAAAACCCCATTGAAGCCCATGAGTATCTGGGCAGAAGTGTTGAAGGAAAAGATGTTATCGTTGTGGACGATATGATTTCCTCCGGTGACTCTATTCTGGATGTTTCTGAACAGCTTAAAGAAAAAGGTGCGCGCCGAGTGTTCCTGTTTACTACCTTCGGTCTCTTTGTTTCCGGACCTGAGGTATTTGACAAAGCATACGAAAAAGGTATTTTCAATAAGGTGTTTACCACCAACCTGATTTATACCAGCCCGGAGATTACTTCCAGAGAATGGTATGAAAGCGTGAATATGTGCAAATATGTAGCATATATTATTGATACTTTGAATCATAACCAGTCTATTTCCTCTCTGCTGGATCCTGTGACGCGGATTCATAAGATTATGGATAAACAGGCTGCTAAAGCTGCACAGCAGCTCAGCATTACAGAAAAATAAGACTTACGAAAGGATGATGACGGATGCTGACATTTAAAAAACATATATCCGAAATCCTTGAACATACTATTTCCGATCAGTTTGGCGCAGGTACACTGGCGGCGCAGGACATTTGCTCTATGCTGGAATATCCTCCGGATACTACGATGGGAGATTTGGCACTGCCTTGCTTCAAACTGAGCAAAATACTGAAAATGGCGCCCCCAAAAATTGCCGAGTCCCTGTCTGGCGCTTTTGCAGAGCATGAGGATCTTTGCAGCGCTTGCGTGCAAGGCGGTTATTTGAATATCCGTATTGCGCCTCAGTATTTGCTTGCGTCTGTACTTGCAAAGGTGGAGGCAGACGGCGAGAGATACGGTTCCAGCAATGAAGGCGCAGGAAAAACGGTTCTTTTGGACTATGCTTCCCCCAATATTGCTAAACCCTTTCATATCGGACATCTGGGTACAACTGTTATCGGTCATTCCTTGAAGCTTCTGCACGAGTTTGCCGGATACCATTGCGTGGGTATCAACCATTTGGGAGACTGGGGCACCCAATTCGGCAAACTGATTGTAGCGTATCGGAAATGGGGCAACAAAGAAAAAATTGAGTCTGGCGGTATTGACGCTTTAGTGGAATTGTATGTGAAGTTTCATGCTGAAGCGGAGCAGGATGACAGTCTGAATCAGGCGGCGCGGGATGAATTCAAAAAGCTGGAAGAAAACGATGCAGACAATATTGCCCTTTGGAAATGGTTTATTGATATTTCCCTCCGGGAATATGACGTGACCTTCGGTCAGCTGGGAATTACGTTTGACAGCTACGCAGGCGAAAGCTTTTATACGGATAAAATGCCGGAGCAGGTTGAAAAGATGCGGGAGAAAAATCTCCTGAAAATCGACGACGGTGCGTCGATTGTTGACCTTTCCGAATATAATATGCCCCCTTGTCTGATTCTAAAACGGGACGGCGGCACATTGTATCCTACCAGGGATATTGCCGCTGCTGTATATAGAAAACGCACATATGATTTTGACAAGTGCATTTATGTTACTTCTGCAGGACAGTGTCTGCATTTTGCCCAGTGGTTTAAAGTTGTGGAACTAATGGGATATGACTGGTACGATCGTTTGGTTCATGTTCCTTACGGTACGGTAAGTATTGGCGGCGAAAAGCTGGCTACCCGTACCGGTAACGTGGTCCTTCTGAAAAATCTGTTTGCACAAGCGATTGATAAGGTGCGTGCGCGCATCGAAGAAAAAAATCCCGGGCTTGCAGATAAGGATCAGGTTGCGGAAGCTGTAGGTGTGGGCGCGGTAGTGTTCCATTATCTCTATAACAGCCGGA
>CATLAS010000184.1 GCA_949878535.1 uncultured Eubacteriales bacterium
ATCGACAACCTGATTTTGAACCCGTACAAGTCTTTGCTCCAGGCATACATACAGATTGCCCTCCTGAATCTCAGTTAGCAGTTGGCTGTTATTGTGCCCTCGGATATATGAAGTGAAACATGGTACGCAGATTTTCTCATACTCTTGGACAAACTCTGTCAAATCTTTTTTCTTATCAGCGTTAAGAACTGCAAATAACTTCTCACCTATCTGTCTGCCGGATTCGGATATATCCAGAACAACTAATTTCCCATACTACCACCTCCACACTCATTCCTTCACTTAAATTTATTACATTTAGCAAATTATCTTTTCTGAAATAACATAGTCCTAAAGATAGAAGTAAAAACAACTACCAGTATTGAATGGACTTTTTACCTATATGAAGACTTGATTATATTGAACGCATGTTGTTTTGAATAAATTTACTACTTATTTCGTATCATCAATTTTCCGCAAACTGGGTAGCAAAAATGCAGTGAGGGCAACTATTATGATACCTACTCCACAAATCACAAACCATTTCTCAACTCCAAACTTCTCGGCCAAAGGTCCGGAAATGAGAAGACCCAACGGCATAGCAAAAGATGCGGCACTTGTTAGCAACGAAAAAACTCTCCCCAAATATTCAGGCTTGATAGTTTCTTGAAAAATTGCATTTTGTACACCGTAAAACGGAGCAGCAATTCCCATAGCCGTACAACATACGATAAATATGAGAAATGCACCTGACGGTAAGAGGCCAGAGACGGTAATGCTAATGCCCATAAGAAGGACGGAAAAGCAGATGGTGTGCGTGCGCCTCTTGAAGCCGCCCCAAATGCTCAAGATGATACCGCCCAACAGCATACCAACAGCAAAAGCAATTTCTGCGGCAGAAGCATGGGCTGGTGTTCCTCCAAAATAGGACATACTGATAAGTGGATAAAGTGAACTAATCGGCATATAGAAAAACATATAAATTACGCCAATCCACAACAAGGCAAAAAGCCCTCTGTTTCGCTTTAACACCATGTAGCCTTCTTTTATATCCTGCATAAACTGCTGACTTTTCTGTTCTGTGCATACATCGGGAGTTGGGATGGCAGAGATCGCGACCGTCACGCAAGCCAGGATTGCCCCCACAATATCCAACATAATAATTGCGTTAAGCGGCCAGACGGCATATAAAAATGCGGCGGCGGCTGGACTGATGATAGAGCTTACCGCTTGTATTGTCTGTGCGTAACCAGCACATTTTGTCAGCTCATCTTTCGGTACAATCATAGGCGTTGTCGCACTAAATGCAGGAGAATGGAATGCGGTTCCCGTACTGCGAATAAACAGCACGACCATAATTGCCCATACAGGCAATTCCGTGTATAGTGCGGCCAAAGCCAAAAGTCCACCTGCGGCGGCAATCATCAAATCCGCTCCAATCATTACACCTTTACGGCTGTGACGGTCAACGAAAACCCCCGCAAACGGCCCTAAACAGGCCTGTGGTAAAAAGCCGATTAAAGTTGCAATCGTCAATATAATTGCGGAATTCGTTTTCGCAACCAAATAAAAGATAATAGCCATTTGCAGGATGCCGCTACTGATAAAAGATACACCCTGTCCAATGAGAAGTGTAAAATAATTTCTCTTCCATGAATTGTTGTTTTGAGTCATAATATAAACCTCCTTTTTTATTGCATTGTTCCTTTGTTTTTTGCAATAAAAAACAGGCGCTGCCCCACAAAGAGGGCAAACGCCTGCATAAGAATAAAGCACAAAAGCTACACGATACAGTTCAAAGACCGTTCGTGTCAGACTTACGTGTTTATTATGTATACGCACACAAAAAAAGCCCACTGAGTGGAAAAATACCTCTACTTTTTATTGCATATTAGCGTACACAAATTAACACACGTAAGCCTCCTTCCATTTTCAAACTTTCGATACTATACCATGTATCAGATGGATTGTCAATAGTCTTCTGAAATTATTTTGAGATGTAAAACAAAATTGGCAAGCAATGCAATCTTCCGTAAGATTGCGTATTTAGCAGAAATCCCGTACCCGGAATTTCTGCTAAATGCTTGTTGGTGACATGTCCCCAAACCCCTGAGATCATCACCTGCGGTGATGGCTGCGCGTTCCGTTGGAACGCTGAAAAAACAAAAGCAGGAAGAAACCTATTGCCGTGACTTCTGCGATTCCCTCTGCGGTTCCCGCCCGGTGGGAATATCCAGCAAATGCTCCACATTCGCCCGGACATTATAAAGCTCTTTCATATCAGCCCTGGCCTGCTTATAAGCAGAGTAGGCTTTCCGTTTCTGTTCCAGAAGCCCGGCATATTCCTCTCGCAGAGCTTTGACGGAGGGCAGCTTTGTGATTCCCACCTCGTCAAAATATTTCTTCGCTGTTTGGTGCAGAAGGATTTCCGCCTCATGTGCCGCACGGAATTTTTTGCTGTACCCAGCTTTTCGGTATTCCACATAGACCGCTCGCGTCTTGGCGTAGTTTACGATCTGTTTCTGCAGCTCCCCGTTGGCGGCCATCTGCGATTCCAGTTCCTTGATCTGTACTGACAACGCATTAAAGCTGGCGGTGACGGCATCTGATTTTTCCTGCAAATCCTCATAACTCATATCGCCATGCTCTTTGAGATAAATTACCGCCTGGGAGAGCTGTTTTAAGTTAAACACCTTCGCCCAGCGTTCATACCCCGGACCTTTGCCGGAACGGATTGCCGCCTCAATATCCACTAGCAGCCCGACTTTGGAAACCGGCTTTTGGGGAGAGGTACGGCGCGGCTTTACTATCCGGGCGCCTGTGATCCGTTCTTTGATAGCC
>CATLAS010000185.1 GCA_949878535.1 uncultured Eubacteriales bacterium
TTGTACAGGAACAGTAAATCACCAGATGCGCAAACAATCCCCTCGCCGATTACAGCGGCACCCCCCATTGCACAAGGGGGGCACACAAAGCCCACCTATAAAGGCTCCCTTGTGCTGGAGCCGCGTAGCGGATCCTAGGGTGCTTCCGCGTTAGCGGGTGAAGGATTGTCCTGCGATCATTTTACAGGAACAGTAAATCAACAGATGCGCAAACAATCCCCCCGCCGATTACATCGGCATCCCCCTTTGCACAAGGGGGGCTTTTATTAAGTGAAAGATTGTGCCGTACCACCTCCCTTTACACAAGGGAGCCTTTGCGTTGGTGCCTGCTTTATGTCGCGCACACAACCCGGTCTCTGCCTTCCAGATCCTTCAGCACGACTGGCTCCATTCCTGTGGTGCGTGCAATTTCGCAGACTGCGTCGGCCTGCTGCCAGCCGATCTCCACCGCAATGGCGCCGTTCTCCCGCAGGTACTGTGGATAACGGTCAAAAATGCATCGATAGAAAGTCAGCCCGTCTCCCTCGTCCGTCAGAGCGCAGGCAGGCTCCAATGATACCTCCGGGGAAATGGATTTCATTTCCTCCATCGTCACGTATGGAGGATTGGAAACAATCCAGTCAAAACTGCCTTCCGGCTCCCACGTGCAAATATCTTCACGGATCAGGGTAAGCCGATCCTGCACACCATGGAGCCGAGCGTTTTTCTCTGCTACGGTAAGAGTGCCCGGATATAGCTCCACTGCCGCACCCACTGCATCCTTCCGTGCCAGCAGGGCGGAAATGGCGATGCATCCGCTGCCGGTGCATAAATCGGCGAACCGCCCACCTGTCGGAAGGGAACGAATCAGAAGGGAACAGAGAAGTTCCGTATCGCTGCGGGGAATGAGACATTCCGACGACAGGCGGAAGGTGTGCCCCATAAAATCCCACTGTCCCAGAATATATGCAAGAGGTTCCCGCTTGCACCGCCGCTGTACTGCACGCTCCAGCTCCGGATTTTCAAAATCCCCGCCGGTGAGCGCCGCCGCACGGCTGATTTTTTCAAAATGTACAATCAGTTCCAGCGCGTCAAACCGGGGGCTGTCAACGTCCGCGGCGGACAGGCGCGCTGTAATTTCAGGTAAGGTCATTGTCTGTATTTTCTCCGGATTCTTCTGGTTCGTTTTCTTCTGTCAGAACTTCCGGAAATTCCTCTGGCATTGCGTTTTTCAAAGCGGTGATTGCAACCTCTAACTGAGATGCATCCGGCTCCTTTGTGGTAATCCGCTGCATCCACAACCCCGGTGCGGACAGAACCCGAGTGACGGGATTTGGATGCTTGCCGGCGAACATGAGAAATTCAAAGCCAATGCCTACAATGACTGGCAGCATCAGCAGTTTTGTGCCGATGATTGCCCACTGGGGCCAGGTGTTCCAGTTGATAAAACTGGTGACCAATATGGAAATAATCAGGATGACAAAGATAAAGCTTGTGCCGCAGCGAGGGTGAAAACGGGTGCATTTTGCTGCGTTTTCCGGGGTCAGCTCCAAACCCGCTTCATAGCATGCTACGGATTTGTGCTCTGCCCCGTGATATTCAAAGGTGCGCCGGATATCCTTCATCAGGGAAACAAGGAGCAAATATACAATAAAAATCAGAATGCGGAGCAAGCCGGATATCAGATTTTGTACAAAGCTGGGCAGAGTACCGCCGCCGGAAGTAACCAGCTTGTTCAGACCCATGGTGGCAACATTTGGTAGGATCATGAAAAGTCCCACGCTGAGAATGATTCCCAGCACCATACCGATGGTCATGACCACATTCATCAGTTTGTCGCCGAACTTTTTATCCAGCCATTTTTCAAATTTTGTTTCCGGCTGGGTATCATCGATTCCCAGCATTTGAGCGCTGTCGTTTAAAGTGGAAAAGCTCAGACGCATCATTTCCACCATGTTTACACAGCCCCGAATCAAGGGGATGTTCCAGAATTTATTTTTCTTTCTTGCGGAAACGAAGGTGCTTTGCTTCAGTGCAATTGTCCCATCTTCTTTGCGAACTGCAAGCGCCACATTGTCCCCGCTTTTCATCATTACGCCTTCCAGAACGGCTTGTCCGCCAACCTTGCCCAGCCGGCAATTTTTTTCTTTTTTCAATGTGTGCTCCTTTTTTTTATTCTTCTATTTTATCAGATGTATGTTTACAAAGCTGCTGTAGGGGACATTCCCCGCATTTCGGAGATCGGGCGGTACACACGTCCCTACCGAACAGGACCATCCGGTGGCAGAAGGCGCTTTGCTCCTCTGTCTCCACAAGCTCAGACATGACTTTTTCCGTCAGCAGGGGATTTTTCCGATCATCCGGATAAAATCCCAGCCGCCCGCAAATGCGCATACAGTGAGTATCCGCTACGATGCCGCCTTTGCCATACACGTCTCCCAAAATTAGATTGGCAATTTTTCGTCCCACACCGGGGAGAGACAGCAGTGCTTCCATGGTGTCGGGTACCTGCCCGCCGTACTGCTCGCACAGAATCCTTGATGCGTCCCGAATGCTTTTTGCCTTGCCTCGGTACAGTCCGCAGGATTTGATCAGTCCCTCGATCTGTTCCAGCGGTGCGTCCGCCATTGCCTGGGGCGTGGGCAGTGCCGCAAACAAACCCTCGCTTACGATATTTACCCGCTCATCCGTACACTGGGCGGACAAGCGTGCCATTACCAGCAGCCGCCAGGGATCCTCGCCGGCGTCAAGAGAACACGCCGCGTCCGGATACCGCTGCCGGAGCAGTTCCGTAATTTCCGCTGCCCTGCGCCGAGCAGCCTGTTTGG
>CATLAS010000186.1 GCA_949878535.1 uncultured Eubacteriales bacterium
TTTGCTGTTTTCTCGAATTGCCCCAATCAAATCATTCTGCATTTTGCGCATGATCTGATATACAACCTTACTGCCCGCGGCTTTCAGTTTTCCAATGCCATAAAGCTTTGTATCTACAATGCCATTATAAATACAGTACATGCAGAAATCAATCAAACCGGGCATGGATACCTCTGCCCCCTGGGACACAAGAAAATCCTCCAGATTATTATTGCCAAGAGGAGAGAATTTCACAAAGATCTCTCCTACGATTCCAACCTTGATTTTCTTTTCTCGCCGAAGCCGAAGCCCAGCAAAATCCCGCACGATAGCAGCATAGTTTTTCTTTACATCACCGTAACTGACTTTTTTATCAAACAATTCATCTGCCAGAAATTTCGTCCACTTGTCGCACAGTCGATCACTTGCGCCCGGTTCTTCCTCATAAGGACGGCATTGGTTGCGCAGCGTCATGAGCAAATCTCCGTAAAGCACCGCATATATCATACCGCGAACCAACGGCAAAGTCAGCTTAAAGCCAGGATTATCCTCCAAGCCGGATATATTCAAAGATATTACCGGGATATATCCGTAGCCTGCTTTTTCCAGCGCCTTGCGCAACAGGGCAATATAGTTGGATGCACGGCATCCGCCGCCCGTCTGTGTCAGCATCAACGCCACCTTATGACTGTCATATTTTCCAGACTGGATCGCATCCAAAAACTGGCCGATTACCAAAAGCGCAGGATAACACGTATCGTTATGTACATATTTTAAGCCATAATCCTTTACGTTCTGCCCGCAGTTTTCTAAAAGCTCTGTTTTATAGCCGTGACGGGTAAGAATCTGCGCAATCATTTTAAAATGCATTGGCAGCATGGTAGGAATAAGGATCGTATAATCCTTCTTCATTTCCTCTGTGAACTGCACCTTTGGTTTGATCATGCCAGTACCTCGTCTCTCATTTCGTTTTTTGCATTTTTCCGATCCTCCATTGCGCCGATCAGACTGCGCAATCGGATTTTCACTGCACCTAAATTGGTAATTTCATCAATTTTCAGCTGTGTATATAGCTTTCCACTGGACTCAAGCATGCTCCGGATCTCATCCGTTGTAATCGCGTCTACACCACATCCAAACGAAACCAGCTGCACCAGTTGACAGTCATCGTGTAATGCTGCATATTTTGCCGCCCTGTACAGCCGCGCGTGATAAGTCCACTGATTGAGCACCTCTACCTCTGGCGTTTCACACAAATCAGATATACTGTCCTCGCTGACTACAACAAAGCCCAATGTTCCTGCCAAGCGGTCGATTCCGTGACCAACCTCCGCATCCGCGTGATAAGGTCGACCTGCCAAAATCATAATCGGACGATTTTCGCTGCGTGCAAAGGACAACGCACGCCGTCCTTCCCTGCGAATATCTGCCATCCACGCGTCATATGCGTCCAAACCTGCCATAACAGCCTTTCCCACTTCTCCCCTGGAGATATTGGGGAAAAACTTCTTCAGATACCGATACAGTCCCTTTGTCAGTTCTTTTTCACTGTTAATGTTCAAATACGGATACAGGAATTTCACTTCCGAAAGCGCATCCGTATTTGCCGCAAGCAATTCCGAATAGTACGCCACTACTGGACAGTTATAATGATTGTCCCCGGACTTTTCATCCATATTGTATGTCAGACATGGATAAAAAATAGCGTCTACACCCTGATCCAGCAGCAGTTGGATGTGCCCGTGCATCAGCTTCGCCGGATAGCAGGCAGTATCGGAAGGAATGCTGAAATGCCCCTTTTCGTAAATTTCCCTGCTGGATTGTCCCGTCAGAATGACCCGAAATCCCAAATTTCGGAATATCGTATGCCACAGGGGCGCAAGCTCATACATACCAAGCGCCAGCGGCAGTCCCACCGTTCCGCGTCTGCCTTCGCCCTCTTCCCGGGCAAGAGCTGTCAGCTTTTCCCGTTTATACTGATGCAGATTGGGCAGCACCACAGTTTCCCGCTGTGATGCACCTGCTCCTTTTTCGCACTGATTTCCGGAAACAAATTTTGCTCCAGTACTGAAGGTGTTGATCGTCAGATTGCAATGGTTTTCGCATTTACCACATCGGGCGCTTACAGCTTTATGGGTAAACTGCATAAGCGCGTCCCGATCAAGCAAGGTCGATGTTTTGCTTTCCTGCCCGGCGGCATACAACGCAGCGCCATACGCACCCATTAGTCCTGCAATCCCCGGTCTGGTAACATTTCTTCCCAGCTCCATTTCAAAGCTGCGGAGCACTGCATCGTTATAAAAGGTTCCGCCCTGCACCACGATATTTTGCCCCAGTTCATCTGCGTTTCCGGCACGGATTACCTTGTAAATTGCATTTTTCACAACGCTCACAGACAGCCCGGCAGAAATATCCTCTACACCGATCCCATCTTTCTGTGCCTGCTTGACTGAAGAATTCATAAATACCGTACACCGGCTGCCAAGATCCACCGGTGCCTTTGCAGACAACCCCAACTTTGCAAATTCCGAAACAGAATATCCCATAGATTTTGCAAAAGTTTCCAAAAAGGATCCGCACCCGGAGGAGCAAGCCTCATTGAGCATAATACTATCTATGGAATGATTTTTTATTTTAAAGCATTTAATATCCTGCCCGCCGATATCCAGAATAAAATCTACCTTCGGATCAAAATGCCGTGCGGCAGTATAATGGGCAATTGTTTCTACAATGCCTTTGTCCACGCCGAATGCGTGGCAGATCAGCTCTTCTCCGTAACCGGTGACGGCACTTTGCTGGATATGGATGCGTGTTCC
>CATLAS010000187.1 GCA_949878535.1 uncultured Eubacteriales bacterium
TCAATATACGGCGGCGAAAGAACTGCTGAAAAATATATGACATATTAAGAGAGGAGCAGGCAGGGCGATTTGCTGTGCCGCGTAAGAAAAAATGAGTTTGTATCAGGAATTTGTAGACAGAGGAATGCTCGCACAGGTAACGGATCCGGAACGGGTGCGGGATCTTTTGGATAATCAGAAGATCACATTTTATATTGGATTTGACCCCACCGCAGACAGTCTGCATATCGGTCATTTTATTCAGATGAAGGTAATGGCGCATATGCAGCGTGCAGGGCACCGTCCCATCGCAATTTTTGGCGGCGGTACCGCAATGATCGGAGATCCTTCCGGCAAAAATGATATGCGCCGCATGATGACAAAGGAAGAAATTGCTGCTAATATCGAAAATTTCAAAAAGCAAATGGGTAAATTTATTGATACCAGCGAGGGAAAAGCAATCTTTGTCAATAATGGGGACTGGCTGCTGGATTTGAACTACGTAAACTTTCTGAGGGAAGTTGGTCCGCATTTTACAGTAAACAGAATGCTTGGCGCAGAATGCTATAAATCCAGAATGGAAACTGGTCTGACGTTCCTTGAATTTAACTACATGATCATGCAGGCGTACGATTTCTATCGCCTGAATCAGGATTATGGCTGCGTTTTGGAAACCGGTGGAGATGACCAGTGGTCTAATATCATTGCAGGCGTGGAGCTCATCCGACGCAAAACAGGAACAGAGGCGTTTGGGCTTACCTTCAAGCTGCTTTTGACCAGCGAAGGCAAGAAAATGGGCAAAACGGAAAAGGGCGCGCTGTGGCTGGATCCAGATAAAACGTCTCCTTACGAATTTTTCCAATATTGGAGAAATATTGATGACTCTGACGTGATCAATTGCATGAAAATGCTTACATTTATGGAACTTTCTGAGATTGCAGAGTATGAGAAATTAGAAGGGGCTCAATTGAACACGGCAAAAGAACGGCTGGCATGGGAAGTCACCAATCTGATCCACGGAAAAGAAGAGGCCGACAAAGCTCTGGCAGCTGCAAAGGCAGTGTTTGCAGCTGGCGGAATGGCGGAAAATATGCCGACCACAACCCTTTCGGCAGAAGATTTTACCGACGGAACCATTCTTGTATCCGATATGCTTGTGAAGGCAAAGCTTGCACCTTCCAAAGCGGAAGCAAAACGTCTGATTTCCGGTGGCGGTATTTTTGTGGGCGATGTGAAAGCAGAAGGCTTTACTGCATCTGTCAGTGCAGAAGATATTCCGGAGGACGGACTTGTGGTCAAAAAAGGCAAAAAGACTTTCCACCGCTTTATGAAAGCATAAGAATATAATACATTAATCGAAAGAAACGGTCATAAAATCGGCAATGTATCAATATCTTTTATTTGACGCGGATAATACGCTGCTGGATTTTGATCTGGCAGAAAAAGAGGCGCTGCGCTGCGTTTTAGAAAATTCGCCCATGGGGTACAGCGGCGCGGTTGCACAGATGTACCATGAAATTAACGATAGGGAGTGGAAGCGGCTGGAACGCGGCGAAACGACCAGGGAACGTCTGCGTACCGAACGATTTATCCAATTATATGAGGCGCTGGGATATCCTCTGAATCCGGATTATGCTGAAATCGTGGCTGACACTTTTTTGCAGCATATGTCAGAACAATCGGCCCTGATTGATGGTGCGCTGGAAACAGTAGCGCAGCTTTCCCGTCGGTATGCATTGTATATTGTTACAAACGCTACTGCATGGGTGCAGAAAAAACGGATGTCCCGTACACCGATTGCGCCATATTTCAAAAAGGTTTATATCTCCCACGAAATGGGATGCGCCAAACCGGAACGGATCTTTTTTGATCAGGTATTGTCTGATATCGGAGATTGGCACAGGGAATCTTACCTTGTAATCGGCGATTCTCTATCTTCCGATATTGCAGGCGCACGTGGCGCAGATCTGGACAGTTGTTATTTTGACCGCAGCGGTCGGGGAAGCGGAGTGGAAAAACCGAAATGGACGATTCGTTCCCTCCCGGAACTGTTGACTATATTATAAATGGAGGCACTATGCATTCTGTTACAGCCATAAAAAAGGAACTGGATAAAATCGGTGTCACTTATTTGGAAAATGCGTTGATGTCAGCCCATACTACCTTTCGGATTGGCGGACCGGCGGCGTTGTATGTCCGACCTGGGAATCAGGAAGAATTGGTTGCGGCTGCACGTGTGATACAAACAGCAGAAAGTCCGATGGTAACTATCGGAAAGGGAAGCAATTTGCTTGTTTCTGATGCTGGCTATCCTGGTGCGATCCTTTCAACAGAAGGCGTAACAGATATCTTTGTTTCAGAAAATACAATAACCTGCGCCTGTGGGGCAAGTGTTACAGGTGCAGCTGTTGCTGCCTGCGACAGCGGTTTATCCGGAATGGAGTTTTTATACGGTATTCCCGGATCGGCTGCCGGTGCTGTATTTATGAATGCAGGCGCATACGGCGGGGAGATTGCTGATATTTTATCTTCCAGTATGTATTACGATATGGAAACAGGCACGGTATTTGAGATTGCGGCGACGGATCATGCTTTTGATTACCGCAGCAGCGTTTACCGCTCCCACACCAAGCGAATTATACTATCTGCAACATTTGTGCTGGTGCCAGGACAGGGCGCGGAAATCCGCAGTGTTATGGATGATTATATGCATCGCCGTAAATCCAAACAGCCATTGGAATTTCCCTCTGCAGGAAGCGTGTTCAAGCGCTATCCG
>CATLAS010000188.1 GCA_949878535.1 uncultured Eubacteriales bacterium
GATTGAGGACAGTGGAGTGCGCGTGCTGCAAGCGCAGCCCGGAAATACATATGGGGCTGACGGAATCAATCTGCAGATTTTGGCGCCGCTTGCCGATTTTGGAGATTTTAATGAATATAGTGTCGTGACTCGCGTAGAATACAAAGACGTTTCCATGATCGTTCCTGGAGATGCGGAAACTCGCTCTGAGAAACTGATGCTGGAAACGTATCAGCAGGGTGAACTGGATGCGGATATATTGAAGCTTGGACATCATGGATCCCGCACATCGTCAACACTTGAGTTTTTGGCTGCTGTTAGTCCGAAATGGAGCATTGCGTCCTGTGGGCTGAATAATTCTTATGGGCATCCGCATCAGCAAACTCTGGAGCGGACCGCCGAACTTGGAATCCCCGTGCTGCGCACGGATGAGATGGGTTCTATCGTGTTTGCAACAGACGGGGAAAAACTGTGGCTTGCAGGAAATCAGTGAATTTTATACTTGAGACGGAGATTATCGGCGATCATAGCAATGAATTCGCTGTTGGTGGGCTTTCCGCGATTATTCTGGATGGTGTATCCGAAATATGCGTTCAGTGTATCAATGTCTCCTCTATCCCATGCTACTTCAATGGCATGGCGGATTGCGCGCTCTACTCTGGAGGTTGTGGTAGAATATTTCTTCGCAACGGAGGGGTAGAGCACTTTTGTTACGGAATTGATTATGTCGCTGTCACTGATGGTAAGCAGGATTGCGGTCCGGAGATACTGATATCCTTTGATATGGGCGGGAACTCCGATCTGGTGAATGATTTTTGTTACCTGTGCTTCGATGTCCGGAGGGGTTACGCTTACTGCACCTACGGAAATAGATCCATCCGCTCTGCCACGGTAGATGGAAACCACATGCTCAGAAAGGCTGGTGTAGTCCAGAGGCTTTGGCAGACAAAGTGCTGCGCCTGCACGGGCTGCTTCGACAAAGATATTTTGATTGGTGACAAGAGAGGCGATGATGAACGCCGGTGCACGGTCTTGTCCAAAGGGCAAGGTCAGCGCCTGCCGGATCAAACCGATTCCGTCCAGCCGGGAAAGCCATACGTCTGCGATGACTACGTCGGGGTGATTGCGGTTTATGTAGGTGAGAGCTTCTTCCCCGTTGGTAACTTCATCGACGAAGCGAATGCCTGCACGCATCAGCGCTTCTTTGCACATTTTTCTGCTGTCATTGTTTTCATCTGCTACTAATACTTTTATCTTGTCCATGGTTTTTTTCTCCGTATGTGGTAATTTATGGTAATTGAATTTTACCACAATTTGGTAATTATTGCAAGTATTTACCATGTAAAAATTTTAACAAAATTGGCGGAATTAAATTGGTAATAATTACCAAGCTTTGTTTTTGCGCCTAAAAAGGGGTTTTAAGCAGATTTTGACGTATTGTACAGCGGTAGTGCGACATAAAGAAAAAAGAGATTTATTATGTAAAAAATGGAGTTTTTATGTTAGATTTTCGGAAAATTAAAAAAGCGGATTTTGAAAAACTGGATGCTTTTTATGAAGCGCAGAAAGAATATATATTAACTGGTGCACATAGAATTTGCGATTATGCGCCCGGAACAGTAAAAATGTGGTGTGCTGCATATGATATGGAATATGCTTTCTTTCATGATAATCTATATTTGAGCGCTGTATTTAATGAAGAAGGAACGCGCAGTTATTTATATCCTCTTGGTCCGAATAAAAAGGATGCATTGGGATGGCTGCGGGAGCATGTAGAAAAAATCGGATTCGGAACGTTGTCTGTTATTCCGCAGGAATGCGCTGCACTGGTGGAAGACGTATTTAATACAGAGCACATAGTAAAAGACACGTTGCGTGCGGATCGGGATTGGGCGGACTATATTTATTTGAAAAAGGATTTTGAAAATCCCGCGGGTCGTAAGCATCACAAACAGAAAAATCTTATCAACCGATTTGTGCGGGAAAACCCAGATTACGCATGTGAAGCGATTTCAGAAGAGAATGCGGAAGAAGTTTTGCGGTATTACAGAGAATATGCTTTGGAAAATCCCTATACTTCCGGTATAGACGATGCAGAATTTGCAGCGGCGTGTGATGTTCTCATGAATTGGAGTTTATATAAAATGCAAGGTATTTTGCTGCGTGCAGCAGGGGAAATTTGTGGATTCACGATTGGCGAGGTATATGGGGATACGGTATATGTGCATGTGGAAAAGGCGGAAAAAGAAAAAGACGGCGCCTTTCAGGTGCTGTCTCGGGATTTTTTGCGAAAGATCCATGATCCTGCAGTATTATATGTAAATCGTGAGGAAGATATGGGACTGGAAGGTTTGCGCCGTTCCAAGCTTGCGTATGGACCAATTCGGCTGGATTATAAGTATACAATGGATGTAGTCTTTGCGAAGAACGCTGATTTGTCGGGAGAATGTGTCTTTTTGTGATTTTGTTCGTGGTTTTTCGATATGAAATTTTTGGCCGAATTATTAAAATGAGTGAAATTAATTAAATAATAAAAAGGAAAGGCTTCCTCGTTAGCATCCTTTATACAATCCCTCCGAGTTTTGCTGCGCAAAACCCACCTCCCTTTGCACAAGGGAGGCATAAATTTAGTTGGGTAGAACGCCGTACCACTCCCCCTTGCACAAAGGAGGCTTAAGTTTAGTTGGGTGGAACGCTGTACTACCCCTTTGCACAAGGGAGGCATAAATTTAGTTGGGTAGAACGCTGTGCCACTCCCCCTTG
>CATLAS010000189.1 GCA_949878535.1 uncultured Eubacteriales bacterium
GAAACGGTAGGTGCAGTCTTCTGCCAGTCCCAGTGTCTCCAGCATATATTTCGCAAGCTCCAGACAGCCTTTGAATTCCTGCGCAAGCTGATCGGGGCGCAAAACGATGTGTCCTTCGGAAATGGTGAACTGCCGAACCCGAATCAGACCATGCATTTCTCCGGAATCCTCTTTACGGAACAGGGTAGATGTTTCTGCAAGCCGCATGGGCAGATCCCGGTAGGAACGTTTTTTATTCAGATATACCTGATACTGGAAGGGGCAGGTCATGGGACGCAGGGCAAGGCATTCCTTACTTTCATCATCTGGATCGCCCAGAATAAACATGCCGTCCCGGTAGTGATCCCAGTGTCCGGAGATTTTATACAATTCCCGCTTTGCCATATACGGCGTTTTAGTGAGCACGTATCCCCTGCGGGCTTCTTCATCCTCCACAAATCGCTGGAGGGTTTGAATTACTTTTGCTCCCTTAGGCATGAGAATCGGCAGTCCCTGTCCGATTACATCGACTGTGGTGAAATACTCCAGTTCCCGTCCGATTTTGTTGTGATCCCGCTTTTTGGCTTCTTCCACCATAGCAAGATATTCGTTTAGCTGATCTTTTTTAGGGAAAGCAGTACCGTAGATACGCTGGAGCATTTTGTTGTTGCTGTTACCTTCCCAGTAAGCACCTGTACAGGAGGTGAGCTTAAACGCTTTTACCAGTCCGGTAGCAAACAGGTGTGCGCCGGCGCACAGATCGGTAAAGTCACCCTGTCGGTAGAAGGAAATTTCTTCTCCTTCCGGAACACGGGAGATCAACTGCACCTTGTACGGTTCATCTGCCTTTTCCATCAGTGCAATGGCTTCTTCGCGGGGAAGGGAAAACCGTTCCATACGAAGGTTTTCCTTCACGATTTTTTTCATTTCCCCTTCCAATTTGGTAAGAATTTCAGGAGTGAAGGAGATTTCTGAATCGAAATCGTAGTAGAATCCGTTGTCAATGGCGGGACCGATTGCCAGCTTGGTTTCCGGATACAGGCGTTTTACCGCCTGAGCAAGGATATGGCTAGCGGTGTGATTAAATACACGCTGTCCTGCCTCATCGGCAAAGGTGAGCAAACGGATTTGTGCATCTTCCGATACTGTTGCGGAGAGGTCTGTTACAGTATCGCCGATCTGTGCGGCGATGACATCCCGGGAGATTATGCCGGCTTGCGCAGCGAGGTCATATACAGACGCTGCCTGCTCGGCTTCGATTTCGGGTCCGTTTTGAAATTGAATACGCATAATTCCTTTTCCTTTCTTTGGCTTTCAGCCGTTGAATTTCATGTCGCGGCGGGAAAAGAAAAAATCCCCGCACCGACAAAAATGTGTCGGGGTGAGGACATCGTCCGCACGGTTCCACCCGAGCGTTTCACTCAATTTATATAAATTTTACACCTGCGGCTGGTACCATCCGGCTGTCGTGTCCGCCATTACACCTTGGAGGCGGCTCTCTTGGCACGACCAAACTACCGTTTACCGGACAACATGGTCCGCATGAATATTTGTAAACATCAGTATAGCACGGGTGCATGGGTTTGTCAAGTGGGAATTTTGACAGATTTGGATGTGTATGATATATTTATACGTACAAAGGAGTAATGAAAAATGAATATTGAATTATTGAAAAATCAGAAGGCAAACATTGCTGTTGTTTCCGGTGACAGTATTGCAATTACAGATGTGCAGTCAGCTTTAGATTTGGCAATGACTGTGAAGTATGAAACGGGAGCGGAGAAAATAGCAATAGATAAAAAAGTAATATGCGAAGAATTTTTTATCCTGAGCACGGGGATTGCAGGGGAGATTTTGCAAAAATTTATAAACTATCATATAAAAGCTGCAATTTATGGAGACTTCTCCCGTTATACCAGCAAGCCGCTCAAGGACTTTATTTATGAATCCAACAATGGAAACGACTTCTTTTTTGTATCTACAAAGGAAGAGGCGATACAGAAATTGGAGCAGGCAGAAAGGTTGTGCATATGAAAAAGTGGTATGCAGAGGAATATGAATTTGAAATTGAAGTAACGGGATTTCTGCGCGGCGATCACACAGAACGGTATTGCAGAAACGGTGAAGAAATTGGAGACAAGTATACCTGCACATATGGATGCCCAGTCAATGGGGAGGGGCAGGGAATTTGCTCCAAAGTAATGATGTTGCTGTTCCCTATTATGGAGGCAGTCAGAAGCGGCGGAAATTTAGAAAATCTTGGCGGAAGTGACAAATATTGCAAGGACATTGTGTGCCCGGACGGCTGTGTTCTGTTTCGGCTGACAGCAAAAAATCTGGGGAATGAAAATTTCCATAAAGGAAAGTTTTTTGAGTAAAAAAGGAAGTAAGGTTTATACAAACTTTAAAAGCTTATTACATAGGGGAATATAAAGAATGAAAAAGGCTTCTCCAGTAAATGGGGCAGTCATGCTAACTCCAACCAAAAGGCCCCCTTGTGCAAAGGGGGCTGTCGACCAAGCGGAGCGGTGTCGACTGGGGGATTGTAAACTATCATTTAGCAGGATCCATAAATCGGCAGTATTGTTTATACAATCTCTCCGTTACGATCGCTACGCTTGGCCGCGCCATCTCCCTTTACTGGGGGGAGGCTTATGATATTTGGCGAAAACTTATCGTGCCACCTCCTTACATGGAAGACTTCAGTAAACAAAACTCCTCCTTATATTAAGGAGGAGTTGGTGCCTTATAATTTCAC
>CATLAS010000190.1 GCA_949878535.1 uncultured Eubacteriales bacterium
GCAAACTGGGTTGAGGGTCCACCCTGCATAAACAGCACCTTATAGTTATCAGGAATCTGCATAAGAGAGCGCAGCGTTGACTGGGCTGCAGTGATGATTTCTTCGTAAGCCGGAGAGCGGTGGCTCATTTCCATAACGGACATGCCGCTGTCTTTGTAGCATACCAGTTCTGCTGCGGCTGTTTCGAGAACGGGCAGCGGAAGCATGGAGGGACCGGCTGAAAAATTAAATACTCTGTTCATAGTATAAAAGTCCTTTCCTATGTCATGCCAGATTTGGCAGAATTTCTATTACTAATCATTATAAACCAAACAAAAAATTTAGTCAATAGAGTTATGAAATCTTTGTGAATTCTATATGTTTAAATCCTCTCGCATTTTTTGGTAAATGTCTTGACAGGTACCTTTTGGAAAGGTATAATGAAAAGACTGCTATGGGAATCTTTTTCCTGTATGCACGGACATATCGGCCGCAGGCCGTATATTTATTAGGAGGACTTATGTCGATCAAGTATCTTGAAGAGGCCGGAAATGCCTTTCAGTTTGCAGCAAAGCCGGTGCGTTTTGAGCGGTGTGACACAGGTCATATAAACAATACTTTTTTTGTCGACTGCGGCGAAGGAAATCCCCAGTATATTTTGCAGCGTGTCAATACAGAGATTTTTAAAAAACCTCTGGAGCTGATGTCTAATATCAAAGGTGTTTGCCTCCATGTGGCAAAGAAAATAGAGCAGGAGGGCGGCAACCCGGATCGGGAAGTGCGCAAAATCATTCAGACGAAAGATGGAGACGACTACTACGTGGATCCGGATGGACGGTATTGGCGGGCATATCTGGAAATTGATGATGTAATTTCCTATAACTCCCCCGATTCTCCGGAGCTGTTTTACAAAAGCGCCGTTGCATTCGGTCGTTTCTTTAAACAGCTTTCCGATTATCCTGCAGATACGCTCTACGAGACGATTCCCAACTTCCATAACTCTGTCAGCAGAATGAACGATTTTAAAGCGGCAGTTGCCCAGGATAAAATGGGACGTGCAGCAGAAATGCAGAGCGAAATTGCATTTGCACTTTCCAAAGAGGACAAATGTTCCTACATTCTGGATCGGATTGCCGACGGCAGAATGAAGCTGTGCGTTACCCATAATGATACCAAGCTGAACAATGTCCTTATGGATAAAGATACCGGCGAAGGCGTATGTATCATTGATTTGGATACAGTTATGCCCGGTTCCATTCTCTATGATTTCGGTGATGCAATTCGGTTTGGTGCGTCCACTGCAAGAGAAGATGAAACAGATCTGGATAAAGTTGAGGTTGATCTGGAAATGTTTGAAACCTTCGTCCGGGGTTTTGTGGGCGAACTACGGGATACCATGACGGAGGAAGAAGTGCTTGGGCTTCCTATGGGGGCGTATCTGATGACGCTGGAAACAGCAATCCGGTTCCTTGGCGACTACCTGAATGGAGACGTTTATTTCCAGATCCACTATCCTGAGCAGAATCGCGACAGAGCGCGCAATCAGCTGAAGCTGGTTGCGGATATGGATCAAAAGATGGAGCAGATGAACGCGATCGTAAAGAAATATCTGTAACAGTTTGCTGTGCGTTGCAGAAAGGGGTACATATATGCCCGTAAAATATCTTGATAAGGCAGCGGAAGCGTTTCAGTTTTCCGCAGCACCCGTTCGCTTGAAACCGCTGTCTGCGGGACATATCAATTATACATACCTTGTGGACTGCGGAGCGGGAAATCCCCAGTATATTCTGCAGCGTGTCAATACAGAGATATTCAAAAATCCGTATGAACTGATGTCTAACATAAAAGGCGTCAGCAGGCATATCGCCCGTAAGGCAGCGCAAAACGGTGGTGACCCCGGCAGAATGGCGCGTACCATTATTGAAACCAAATCCGGAGACGATTATTTTATTGACCCGGACGGGGGATATTGGCGGTCATTTCTGGAAATTGACAATGTGGTTTCCTTTGATTTTCCGGACGGTCCGGAACTGTTTTATAAAAGTGCTGTGGCGTTTGGACGTTTTTTCAAACAGCTTTCCGATTACCCTGTGAAAACATTATATGTAACAATCCCCGATTTTCATAATACGCTTAGCCGTATGCAGGAATTCAAACAGGCCTTGGCACAGGATAAACTGGGTCGCACGGCACAGCTGCAGCCTGAAATTGAATTTATTTTGTCTGCACAACCGGATTGTTCCTATATTATAGATCGGATCGCCGATGGCAGGATCCCGCTGCATGTAACCCATAATGATGCAAAGCTGAGCAATATTCTTATGGATAAGAATACCGGCGAAGGCGTGTGCATTATTGATCTGGATACGGTTATGCCTGGTTCTGTTCTGTATGACTTCGGAGAAGCCATACGGTTTGGCGCATCTGCTGCACGGGAGGATGAAACGGATCTGGACAAAGTGCAGATAGATCTTGCAATGTTTGAAACCTATGTGCGCGGATATCTGGAAGAGGTGTGGGATGTTATAACCCAGGAAGAGCTTCGCGGCTTTCCTATGGGGGCATATCTGATGACTCTGGAAACGGGGATCCGGTTCCTCGGCGATTATTTAAACGGAGATACATATTATCAAATTCATTATCCAGTACAAAACCTGGATCGAGCCCGCAATCAGTTAAAGCTGGCGGCGGATATGAAAGAAAAAATG
>CATLAS010000191.1 GCA_949878535.1 uncultured Eubacteriales bacterium
ATTACAAGCATCCTCGGGAAGACGCGATATGTATGGCAAAAACAGTATTATAGTCATAAAAAGGAAGTCTATTATGCGCATTCTGGCTATTGAATCTTCTTGTGATGAAACGGCGGCAGCCGTTGTAGATATGGAACCGCAGCGGCGGAAAATCCTGTCAAATATAGTTGCGTCTCAGGTCAGCACTCATGCTTTATATGGAGGTGTTGTTCCGGAAATAGCAAGTCGGGCGCACATTGAAGCGATTTCGATGGTTGTTCGGCAGGCGCAAAAAGATGCAGGGGTTTCTCTGTCCGATTTGGATGCAGTGGCTGTCACCCACACGCCGGGGCTGATTGGATGCCTACTGGTTGGGGTGAGTTATGCAAAATCTCTGGCTTTTTCTGCGGGACTTCCGTTGATTCCGGTAGATCATATTAAAGCTCACGCTGCCGCAGCTTATTTTGAACATCCCGATTTAGAAGCGCCGTTTACTGCATTGGTCGTTTCCGGCGGACATACCTCTATTTATTCGGTATCTGCTCCGTCAGATTTTAAGGAAATCGGCGGAACGCGGGACGATGCGGCAGGGGAAGCGTTTGACAAAGTGGGACGGATTATGGGGCTGCCCTATCCCGGCGGCGCTGCCATGGATGCGTTGGCAGCAGAAGGGTATGCGTTGTTGGAGACAGGCGAGATAGAAAAAATTACATTGCCATCACCATCCCTGCGGGACAGTTTGGATTTTTCGTTCAGCGGATTAAAGACTGCATGTGTAAATTATATACATAATTATCGGCAAATCAACGGATTGGATGCTAAAGCGCCGATTCCCCATGAAGAAAAGGTTCGGGTGGCAGTTTCCTTTACAGATGCTGCTGTTGGCGGCATTTGTAAAACATTGGATCATATTCTTGCAAATACAGATACAAAAAGACTTGTTTTAGCAGGTGGTGTGGCTGCAAACAGTCATTTGCGCAGTGCTGTTTCGGCTGTGGCAGAGATTCGGGGGACTTCTTTATATATGCCGCCGCTGAAGCTATGCGGTGATAACGGTGCTATGGTGGGCGCACAGGCATATTTTGAATATACTGCCGGCGTGCGCGCAAGAACAAATTTAAATGCCTTTGCCAGCGGCGAAATTGCAGTAATTTGATATTCTAATAGAGCTAATCTGCATGTGACGAAGTTCTACAGGTGAAAGTTCTGCTGATGCCGAATTTTCCACAGGTTTTTCCACAGGGTGTGGGAAACTCTGATTTTACAGTATATTTCAGTTTTCTGCAATTGAAAACGTAAAAAATCGAGTAAGATTTTTGCCAAAAATGAAACGATCAAGAGAGGAACGGTTCCATTTGTGAAAATTAAAGTGGATTTTAACGGGCAGTGTATTTTGGTTCCATCCGGTCCCGTTTTAGATAAACTGGGGGAAGCAGACGGAACAAAGCTGCGTGTGCTTCTCTTCGTCTTAGCGAATCCTACGGCGGAAGCATCTGATGTGTGCGACACGCTGAATATTACGCCGAAAAGCCTGTCGAATGCTTTGTCATTTTGGGAGGAAGCCGGCGTGATTCATATAGAGGAAAATGAACAATCTGCAAAAAAAGCAGGAGCAACGCAAGGCGCGAAAAGCCGTTGTAAAAAGGATGACAAAAGTGAGGCAGTGAACAAGGAAGCTGATGGCGGAAACGTTACAGTATCCCGTCCCAAGCCGGTGGCGCGAGCTGCACAGCTTCCCCATTATACTTCTGAGCAGGTTGCAAGCTATGTAAATGCTCATGCAGAAGTGGGGGACCTGCTGGTGAGCTGTCAGCAGTATATGGGGAAAATGTTCAATATTGCCGAAGTGGAAATTGTAGTGGGACTATTGGATTACCTGCATTTGGACAGTGCCTATATTTTGCTTTTGTTCTCCCATTGTCAGAAGATGGAGAAGAAATCTCTCCGTTATATCGAAAAATTGGCAATTGGTCTTTTTGATGACGGAATTATGGATTATGAAGAGTTGGACGCCCATTTGCAGGCGATTGAAGACGCATCCAAAATTGAAAAGCAGCTGCGGCGCCTGTTCGGTACTGGCAGACGAGCGCTGACAGCTAAAGAAAAAGATGCGTTTGGCAAATGGGGCGGCAAATGGAAAATGCCTTATGAGCTGATTGAAAAAGCCTATGAAATTACTGTGGAAAACACCGGGGGCGTGTCCATTCCCTATTGCAATGCTGTTTTGGAAAAATGGTATCAGAGCGGATATACAACTTTGGAGCAAGTAAATGGTGCGATCACTCAGTATCGGCATGATAGGGACGGTGCCAGAGATCAGAAAGGCAGTTTTGAGACAGACGACTTTTTTGAAGCTGCCCTGCGCCGTTCCTACGGGAAAGAAAATGAGAAGGAGGGATGACCATGCGGGACGCAATGAAGCGTGTGCGGGATGCATATCAGAATAAGCGGGGGGCCGCCGTTGGACGCAGCGAGGAACGTAAGGCGGCGCTGTACCCCATTGTTCCGGGACTTCTTGAAATTGATACGCAGTTAGCGGCAACGGCGCCGAAAGTACTTTCCGCCGCCATGTCCGGCAAAGATATAGACAAGCAGATGGAAGCTTTGCAGCGGGAAAATGGGATGCTCCGTCAAAAGCGTGCAAAGCTGTTGGAGGATGCCGGCTATCCTGCGGACTACACGGACATTGTATATGAATGCAGTGCCT
>CATLAS010000192.1 GCA_949878535.1 uncultured Eubacteriales bacterium
GGTAGTTTCTGTTGAAGGGAAACGTAAGCCGATCTACACAACGACAACAGCTTTTCAGAGAGAAATTATTGAACTCTTTGGGCTAAACATCGGCTGACATATGTATAATTGATACGGGATTTTAGGATACATAACCACAAACTTCCTGTTTGTCTCAGCCGCAAATGCGGCAAATTTTTCGTGCAGTTCCAAAGTCAATTTCCCGCCAGCCTGCGTCATGGTACGAAGCGACGGAAGATCCATCCTCATAAAACGGAGCTTGTCAAGCATTTCAAATGTATGCTCTGATAAAAAGTGGAAAACCAACTTTGGGGCTCTTTATTCAAAATGCAGGCTGGGCAGACCCCGGCTTTCAAGGCCAAATCACTCTGGAACTGTACAACGCCAACCGGTGTGCCATTGCATTAAAAGCGGGGCGCAGAATCGGGTAGCTTGTATTTGCAGAGATGGATGGTTCCGCCCTGCATCCCTATCTGAGCAAGTATCAGGGGCAGACCGGCGCGACAGGCTCCAAAGTATTTCTGGATGAAGATAAATAATGCAAAAATCTCACGCCATATCTGCCTAAAGCAGCTTTCTGCATATCGGCACTACACTATTCGTGTACGCAGTAAAATATTTCAGCCAAAATCCGCGAGCTGTTGGGTTAAAACTTTCAAAATTCGCTCCAAGTCTGGTATAGCCTTCTCTTTTTAGCACAGATATGGTAAAGTTCAGTAAATTTTGATATAATCCCTTGCCTCTGTGTTCCGGCAGACAGTATGCGCCTTGACAGCCGCATCATTTTCTGATATGATAAGAAACATATGTTGCGCAACGTATGTTTCTTATTTAAAATCAAGTATTGTACCATATAAGCAAATGCAGCCTGTTATTATCTGTAAGGAGGAACCCTATGCCGCCCAAAAGCAAATTTACCAGAAGTGAAATTGTGGATGCCGCTTTGGATATCACAAGAACAGAAGGCTTTCACGCCGTTACTGCAAGAGCGCTCGGCGCAAAGCTGTACTCTTCCCCGAAAGTTATCTTTGGTCTGTTCACCAATATGGAAGAGCTGCAGCAGGAAGTGTTAAAAGCTGCCAATATCTGCTACCAGCGTTATCTGAAGGAGGACATGGCAGCAGGCAGGTATCCCCCCTATAAGGCATCCGGCATGGCATATATCCGCTTTGCCAGAGAAGAAACCGAGCTGTTTAAACTGCTCTTTATGCGCACCAGAAGCAGAGACGAAGCAGAGCAGCCAGCCGATGAAATGACTGAAATTCTTCCCCTGATTCAAAAAAGTACAGGACTTTGCGCCGAAAAAGCATTGCTGTTTCATCTCGAAATGTGGGTATTTGTTCACGGCATCGCTGTGATGTTCGCGACAGCTTATCTGGATTTGGACACCGAAGTAGTCAGCTCCATGCTGACTGACATGTATATGGGACTGAAAACCCGTTTTCAGGAATCGGAGGAATAATGTATGGAAGCTATCAAAACCGTCAATTTGACAAAAAAATACAAGGGTCTGACCGCCGTGGACGGACTGAACCTGACCGTAAAACAGGGAGAGCTCTTTTCCCTCCTCGGCGTAAACGGCGCAGGCAAAACCACTACCATCAAAATGCTATCCTGTCTGATACCGCCCACATGCGGGGACGCTTTTCTCAATGGAAAAAGCATTGTTACCGATACCGCAAAAGTAAAGGAAATCATCGGTATATCGCCACAGGAGACTGCCGTCGCACCAGCTTTGAGCGTGTTGGAAAATCTGGAGCTGATGTGCGGCATTTACGGCTTTTCCAAAGAAAAGAAAAAGGAAAAAATAGCGGCGCTTTCCGACTCCCTCGGAATGACCGATATCCTTGCCCGCCGCGCCGGAAAGCTCTCCGGCGGATGGCAGCGCCGGCTCAGCATCGCAATGGCGCTGGTACATGAGCCGCAAATCCTTTTTCTTGATGAGCCCACTTTGGGGCTGGATGTGCTGGCAAGAAGTGATTTGAGGGAAATTATCCGCTCCCTAAAGGGAAAAATCACCATTATTCTGACAACACACTACATGGAAGAGGCGGAAAGCCTCTCTGACAGAATTGGCATTATGAAAGCAGGCGCCTTCCTTGCGCTGGGAACGGCGGAGGAATTAAAAGAAATGGCAGGCACGGAAAAGTTTGAAGATGCCTTTGTGACAATCGTAAAAGCAAGCGGGAAATTGTCCCCCGCAGATGGAGGAAATCTATGAAATTACTTACTTTTTCCGGAAGAAATGCAAAGGAAATCCTGCGGGACCCGTTGACCGCATTCTTCGGCTTGGGATTTCCCATTGTTCTTTTGCTGCTTTTAAGCGCCATACAGGCAAATATCCCCGTGAGTCTTTTTGAATTAAAAAGCCTCGCCCCCGGTATGACCGTATTCGGACTTTCGTTTATGACTCTTTTTTCTGCGACACTGATAGCCAGGGACAGGGAAAGCACTTTTTTGCAAAGGCTCTATACTTCCCCGCTGACTGCGGCGGATTTTATCTTTGGATATGCGCTCCCCATCCTGCCCATTGCATTGGCGCAGTGCCTTCTCTGCTACGTGACGGCACTTATCATGGGACTTCCGGCAACCGTCAATATCCTGTATGCCGCCCTGTGCATTCTGCCCGTCGCCCTGTTCTTTATCGCTCTCGGACTACTG
>CATLAS010000193.1 GCA_949878535.1 uncultured Eubacteriales bacterium
ATTCCTCCGGCAATAAACCAGGTGAGCGTAACAAGCACCGCATATAAAACAAACAAAAGGACAAGCAAATATAACCTTTCGCTGTCATACGCCGCCATCATAAAAGAACACATTGCTGCAAACAGCAGAACTGCCACAATACAGGTTATGAGCAAGACTCTCCGATGCTTTTTTGAAAAAACATCTATATGCTCCTGCGCATCGCTGCGCATTTCATAAAAGAGAATGTCCTGCGTTTTCTCTTCCTCGCTTCTGGGCTGATACAAATGCTCCACGCTCCTTTCATTTCAATAAGCGCTGCGCAAGCGCGACAAACTGCTCTGCAGAAAGTTTTTCTCCCCGAATATCCACGCGCAGTCCCATATCTTCCAAAGCAACCGCAACATCCTCTCTCGCATATGCAGAAGAAAGCGCATTGCACAGCGTCTTCCGCCGCTGTGCAAAACTAAGGGAAATCAACTCTTTTACGCAGGCAATTAACCCATCCAGCGCCGCATCGTCCGCCGGAAGTCCGGGAAGCACATCCCGTATTCCATTCGGATATAAACGCACCTGCACCACGGATGATGCTACCTTAGGCTGGGGCAAGAAGTTTCCGGCGGAAACATTGAAAAGCTTCTCAGCAGTCCCTGCAAGACGCACTGCAGCAGTTATAGCACCATATGCAGCAGATCCGGCCGGTGCGCAAAGCCGATCCGCAACCTCCGTCTGCACCAGCACAGTTACAGACTGAATCTGGGGCGGCTCGGATGGCTTCTGCGCTTCCAGCAATTTCATAAGAATCGGTGTAGTAATATAGTATGGCAGATTGGCGCATACATGAACCGGATGTTCTCCAAACTGTTCTCGCAAAAATGCCGGCACATCCAATTTCATAAAATCCTGGTTAAAAACATGCACGTTTTCGCAATCTGCTAAAGTCTCCCCCAACAGCGGAATCAATCCACGATCAATTTCCACAGCGGCAACCTGATCATAAAGCCGCGCCAGTTCTCTGGTCATTGTTCCAAGACCCGGTCCGATTTCCAGTGCACACAGCGGATGCCCGTAGTTGCCATTCCAAGCTTCTTTTGGAACGGATGATTCTGCAATCTCTTCCGGGATACGAGAATTGATCAGAAAATTCTGTCCAAATCCTTTTTGCGGAGCAAGCTGATACTTTGCAAGAAGCTCCTTTACCACAGCCGGGCTGCAAAGGTTTTTATCCCACTCTTTCATTGTGCCGCCGGGAGAACCCGCACCTGATATCCTGTTTCAAATGACGCACCAGGCTGCAATGTTTTCACATATTTTTTGTCTGAAAAATTCGGCGTCTCATCCAGCCCACCAGGAAGTCCGTTCCACGGTTCCAAACAAATGAAGGGGGCCTCCATTTTTATGGGCGTCCAAAAACCGATTGCGTCAAAGGATACAAAATCAAACTGTATACCGTGTCCGGTATTCCGGTTGATCAGTTTCAGACTTTTCTCCGGCAGATTTTCCACAATGATTGCATCATCGTCATAATCACTGTACCGAAGGGGCAATTCATTATTCTGAATCAAGTCCAGCGCTGGAGACGATGGATCCATATAACCGCTTCCCGGTTCTGTTATATGCGCCACAGCGCCAGCAGCATCTGCAAAACAGATGCTGTAATCTGAAAAGCGTTCCCCTTCCCGCAGCGGGCAGTTAAATCCCGGATGTCCGCCGATACAGAACAGCATCTCTTTTGTGTCCGTATTGGTTACACGGTACGTCGTAGAAAATCCGTCTTCGGTCACTTTATGAATAATTTCCAATGTAAAATCATATGGATATGCCTTTTTGCTGTCCTCGCTTTGCTGCAGTGTAAAAACTACTGTATCCGGTGCAACTTTTGCAGGGGTATATTCCACTTTGCGCGCAACGCCGTGCTTGGGCATAGGATAAGAAACGCCGTCCAAAATAACGCGATCCTCTTTTGCTCTGCACACAATCGGGAACAGGCAGGGTGCCTGACCGCTCCAGTATTTTGCATCTCCCTGCCAAACATATTCAATTCCATTATGCCGAAAAGAAGTAAGCTCCCCGCCTTTTGTACTGCAAACAGCGGTTGCACCGTTTTTTTCTATTGTAAAGGTCATGTTTGATTCCCTCTTCATCTTAGAATGCAAGTTTTTCTGCCAGATATGCTTTCAGATCAGCAATCGCAACCCGCTCCTGCTCCATAGAATCCCGTTCACGTACCGTTACACAGCCGTCAGTTTCCGATTCAAAATCATAAGTAATACAGAAGGGCGTGCCAATCTCATCCTGCCTGCGATACCGCTTTCCGATAGATCCGGTTTCGTCAAATTCTACACGGAATTCTTTTGCAAGCTCCGTGTAAACCGCTTCCGCCTTTTCTGTCAGCTTCTTGGACAGAGGAAGCACTGCTGCTTTAATCGGTGCAAGAGCAGGATGCAAGTGCAGAACCACACGGGTATCATTTTTCTCTGCATCTACCACTTCTTCATCGTAAGCATCGATCAGGAAAGCAAGCGCTACCCGGTCTGCTCCGAGGGAAGGTTCAATAACATACGGAATATATTTCTCACCAGATTCCGGATCAAAATATTCCATAGACTCACCGGATTCGTTCTGGTGCGCCTTCAAGTCAAAGTCTGTCCGGTCTGCAATCCCCCAGAGCTCACCCCA
>CATLAS010000194.1 GCA_949878535.1 uncultured Eubacteriales bacterium
ATAAGGATAACCGGTATGAGAATAACTGCGGGTCATTCCTTCGGTAGCCTGGCGCCAAGCTTTGGAAACATACTGACATCCACGGTCAGTATGAATGATTAAAGGCATATCCGTATCACGGGATGCTTTGGCTTTGTTAATGGTAGAAATCACAGTGGATACTTCAAGTGTATCAGCAAGTGTCCAGGCAATGATTTTACGGGAATATAAGTCCATAATGCAATTAAGGTATACAAAACCATCCGTAGTCCAAATGTAAGTGATATCTGTACACCATACAGCATTAGGACGGTCTGGGTTAAACTGCCCGTCAAGTATGTTAAGCAGCTCTTTGCTGAAATCAGAATTGCGGGTGGTTGTAGTCCGGGGTTTCACCCACTGGGCTTTGATTCCCATCTCACGCATATATTTTCCAACGGTGCGTTGAGAAATACATACTCCGGATTTATGGAGTTTTCTGGTGATTTTCGGAGCACCATAGTTCTGGTTAGAATTATTATAGATCTGTTGGATCTGCTTTTTAACAGCAGCTTTCATTTCAGGCCCCAGCAGAGTATACAAACGGTAATATTTTTCCTCATCCGTAAAAAAAAGCAACGCATCTCTATCTGTCTCAAAATAAATACGCTGAAGACTGATATACCGGTTCACCATATCCGTATTCAGATAATTATTGGTATAACCGTTTCGGTAAATCTGTTTATATGAGGATAATAAAGATTTATACTCTTCCAGACTCCTCAAATGTTCCATTTATATACGCTCCTTTTAATTGCTTTCTGTCAATTTTCCCGTTTGGATTACATGGAAGGTTTTCAAGTCTGATATATCTATCCGGCTGCATATACTCCGGTATTTTCTCACTAAACATCCGAATAAGTTCTTCCTCTGCAATTTCCTCGCCTTTGTAGAAGAAAATGATTTTCTGCTTCATGTCGTCATAAATGCACGCGTTCATTTCAATGCCGTCAATTCCGCCTGCTGCCGCTTCTATTTCACCTAATTCAATACGATTTCCACGACGCTTAATCTGAAAATCCTTACGCCCATGATACATCAACTCTCCGTATGCATTCACACTGACTAAATCACCTGTCTTATAAATCAGTTCCGGAAAATGCGGATTGGACGGATTCTGAATAAAGACTTCACTTGTTCTTTCCGGATTATTGTAATACCCCAATGCCAAAAAACTTCCTCTGATACACAATTCCCCGATTTCCCCGCTGCTGACCTCCCGTCCGTTTTCATCCAGGATCAATATATCCACATTATCGCAGGCCGTGCCGATCGGAATCGGTTCATCATCAGAAAACTCTCTGTCTACCACATAATATATACCAATATCCGTAATTTCTGTCGGTCCGAACAAATTCGCATACAAAGCTTCCGGCAAATGCTTCCTCCATATATTTAACTGCTTTGTAGGCATCAATTCCCCTGCAAAAAGAATTTTCTTCACATAAATCTCCATTCCGCCCATGCGCAACATCTTGATTTTACGCTATCGGCACAAATTATCTAAAACTCTGCTGCTTTTAGTATATGCGAAGAAAAGTCTGTCCATGCCTTTCAGATGCGCAAGGCCGCGGCAAGTTCCCGATCCGGCACAACTGATGCCGACCAGTTTGTATGATAGATTACAAACCCTGGTTTTGCACCTGCTGGCTTTTTCACATGTTTTACTTGTGTGTAATCCACTTCCGCCATCGCACCTTCTCCGGCTTTAGAATACACCGCTGCAATCGCTGCAGCTTCCGTGAAATCCTGTGCCGGCGGCTCCGGCATTCCGGCACATTCTAAAATCACGTGAGACCCCGGCGTATTTTTTGCGTGGAACCACCAATCGCCCTTATTTGCATGCTGAAATGTCAGAAAATCATTGGCGGCATTGTTTTTTCCGCACAAAACAGAATATCCGCCGCTGGTTCGGAATCGGATATAAGAAGGTGCACTCTGCTTCTTTTCCGTATAATGCTGCATTCGCGACGCATAGCCGCTATGATACAGTTCCCTGCGTATTTCCTCTAATTCTTTTTCCGTTTCCGCTCTGGAGAGGGCATCCTGAACAGATTGAATATAAATGCTTTCCCTTTCCGCCGCTTCCATTTGTTCTTTCAAATGCACCCGCGCAGATTTGGATTTTGTGTATTTTTTATAGTATCGCTGGGCATTCTGCGCAGGAGTCAGTCTGCTGTCCAAGGGGATTTCAACAATTGTTCCATCCATGTAATTTTCCAACGTGACAGCGGACGCGCCACGCTGCATTTTATAAATATTTGCGGTAATTAAATCCCCGTATAAACGGTATTTTTCTCCTTCCTGCACACGGTTCATTTCTTCTGTTTGCACAGCGATTTTTTTTGCGATTCTTGCGCTTGCCCCAGAAGTAATCCGAAGCAAATCTGCCGCACGCTGCCGAAGTTTTTCATTTCTGCTTTTTTCGCTGTAGAAACGATCTAAAAGATTGCCAAAGCTGCTGCAGGCAGACAAATGAAGCACGTTTTCATACTGTGTAAGCGGCAAAAAGCCAAATGCCACAGGTATATTCTCACTATCCAACGCCAGCACAGGTTCGCCTCTGCCCAATCGTATTCGATCCATAACATCACAAAATGTGTC
>CATLAS010000195.1 GCA_949878535.1 uncultured Eubacteriales bacterium
GGTATGCTGCGCCGTCTCCTTTTTTTACATAATGGAAGCTTCCTCCAGCAATGCTCAGTCTCTTTTTTTTAGACGGAATACAAGCCGCGCCAGCGCCCTTCCATCAAAGGGAATAAACGGATACAGATAGCTGCGTTTCCCGTTTACCGTTTTGTTTGATGCAATTAAAATGATTACAAGCAACACGCCGCCGACAAAACCCCACGTGCTAAACAAGGCTGTGAGCAGCAACAAGATCATACGCATAAATTTAAATGCATATCCAAGCTCATAGGAGGATTGCGTAAAATTCGCAATAGATACAAACGCCATATACAAAATTACATCCGAACACAGCCAGCCAACTTCCACTGCAAATTCACCAAGAATCAAACCGCCTACAACGGAAAGTGAATTAGACAGCGCACTGGGGGTGTTCATAGATGCCAACTTTAATCCATCAATCATAAATTCCGTCAGATAGAGCTGTAAAATTATCGGAAGATCTCCTGGGGCTGACGGCACAATAAACTGCATCCATTCCGGCAAAACGGCCTCATGCATCAGAAGCAGGTACCAGATTGGTGTCACAAACATAGTAAGCCAGAAAACGATCTGCCGTACAATCCGCAGATATGTGCCGGTGAGCGGCGGGAAATAATAATCGTCCGTTTCCTGTAAAAAATCAAAAATGGAAGTTGGGAAAATCATTGCTTCAGGGCTGTTATCGCACAGAAGAATGACGTCTCCCTCCAGAACAGACGCCGCGGCAGCGTCAGGCCGTTCCGTAGTTCGGATTTTTGGAAAAGGATTATACCATCGTTTACGAATCAGCGTTTCTGCAACGCTTTCATGTCCCATTGTCAGAGAATCGGCGTCCATATTCTCCAGCTTTTTTGTTAAAAGCTTTACATAGTCTGTGTCAGCCTTATCCTTCATATAACACAGCGCCAAATCCGTTCTAGAAGACCGCCCTCCGCTGATATACTGCACGGTCATTCGTGGATCACGGATTCTGCGGCGAAGCATAGCAGTATTAAATATTAGTGTTTCGACAAATCCATCCCGGGATCCCCGCATAACCCGGTCGTTCTCCGGTTCCGTTGCCTGCCGTGCAGGATAAGTTCTTGCATCAATGATGATACATTCTGCTCCGAACCCTTCCGAAAACATGGCTGTACACCCGGACAAAACCATTGTAATAATGGAGTCTACACTGTCTGTAACATCCACCTCAGCGCTTGGCACACATCCATCAGCGAAACGCTGCGCTGCTCCGGGACTTCCGTTTCCGAAATCCTTCAACGTAACAAAATGCAGCATTAGCCGCTGTATTTCTTCACCCTTAACGAAGCCATCAATATAGTACATAATCAATCGTGCCCCGTTGATGGTCATTGTTCGCTTGATCAGGTCAAAGCTGTCACCGTAATGGAGCAGCCGGTCCATCATTTCTATGTTTTTATCTAAATCCGAGCACAGTTTTTCTGTAAAGACTTCCACAGTTTTCCTCCCAAAATAGTACTACGTTAATAAGAGTATCTGCAAAAATCCTTGTTTTATACAAAAGAACCGCCCGAATGCCGGGCGGTTCTTTTGCATTATTCGTAATCCACTACATCTACCCAGGAAAGAAGGAACTCTCGTTCTTCTTCTTTTCCTTTGACGGACTGGGAAGCTGCTACGATAGGAAGCCATTTCTGAATATACTGCTTTGCAGTATCACTCTTTTTGCAGAACAGATCCAAATATTTATCCGCTACTTCCTGATCTCCAGCAAGCCGGAACAGCAGATAGGTTCTTGCTACATCCGCAGAGGCGTTACCCTGCGTTGCATGAGACCAGTCCAGTATATACGGCGTGCCGTCCTCTGCTATGATGATATTCGACGGGTTGAAGTCCCCATGGCATACCTTGTTGTGCTTCGGCATCGATTCCAACCGGGTGTGCAGATCGTAACGAGTAGTCGCATCAAGCTGCGCTTCGCTGATTTTCCGGTTCATTTTGTCCTTGAGTTTGTTCAAAAGAGGAGCGCGTTTGGCATGGACGGAAATCTGCAAATCTACAAACAAGTTTAAGTATTCATCCAAACGATCCGGATTTTCTTCCATAAGCTGTGCTAAGGTCTTGCCCTCAATATAGTCGGATACAATCGCCCACTTGCCTTCTACCATACTGACTTCCAAAATTTTCGGAATATTCAGTCCGGTTTCCTCAATCCGTGCTTGATTCAATGCCTCATTTAAAATATCAGCCTTGGAATACTCACTGTCAAATACTTTGATCGTTCTGTCCCCGTCACGATACACTTTCTTTCTTGTTCTGACTGCAATAACATTATCCAAAATCATAATAATCTCCATTCCTGCCGCAAAGAACCCTTATCAAGTTCAAAACGCGGCATAAATTGTTTAATACATTCGATCATTTTTATTTAGAAAGAAAACCGGCGTGAAAATGCTTTTCTATGGATTTTATTTTCCCAATCAGATTTCGGAATGCTCACCGTAGTAAGCGTTGAGATACATCTGCTTGATCTCGGACATAAGGGGATATCTGGGGTTGGCACCTGTGCACTGATCGTCAAACGCCTGCTCTACCATGTCGTCCAACCGTGCAAGGAAATCTTCCTCAT
>CATLAS010000196.1 GCA_949878535.1 uncultured Eubacteriales bacterium
AGGCATGATAAATCTGATCCCACAAAGTGTCCCGTCCTTCTTTTGTTTCAGAAGAGAAAAACACTGTGGCGAGCGACGCGGGCGATGGATGATGCTCTAAAAGTGAGGTTTCCAAAGCATTTCGTGCAGTGCGGTTCAGTTTATCCACTTTAGTATAAACCAAAATATGCGGCACATTTGCTTCTTCCAAAAAACGAAGCATTTGCAGATCGTCTTTTGTCGGGCCGATTCGGGAATCTATCAGCTGAATTACAGCGCGAATCAAATCCCCAGAGGGATTATTGGTGAAATATCCGTCTGTGAGAGCAGACCATTTTTTTTGTTCTTCAAAGGTTCGCTTTGTATATCCATATCCGGGAAGATCTACCAGCATCATTTTATTGTCAACATTGTAAAAATTGATAGTGATTGTTTTGCCAGGCGTGCTGCTGACTCGGGCAAGTTTCTTTCTTTGTAGAAGTGCATTGATCAGAGAACTTTTTCCAACATTAGAACGGCCTGAAAATGCAATTTGCGGCAGTGCGGCAGTTGGAAACTGTCTGGAACTGCCCGCAGACATGATAAGGGAAACATTATTGATATTCAGTTTCATATACACCTGCTTGTATTTTTATGTATTTGTCTGCCTTGCGGTGATTGGTGCATGTACACTGTCTTGCAGAGGAATTGGCTGTTTTGCAGACGGGGTATGATGTGCTGTGCTTTGTGCGGGGGATGCTTCTTGTACGAGAACTTCCCGCAAAACCTCTGCGGCATTTCGCACTGGTATAAATAAGAGCGCGGCACGCACTGCCGGATCTAATTCTTCAAGATCAGATAAGTTATCTGCCGGGATTAGTACACGTTTTATACCTGCATTCCATGCAGCAGTACTTTTTTCCCGAAGCCCTCCAATGGGAAGCACCCGGCCGGTAAGCGTAAGTTCACCGGTCATTGCGGTGTCGCAGCGAACGGGCGTACCTGTCAGGGTGCTTACCAAAGAAGTCAGCATGGTAACTCCAGCAGACGGACCATCTTTGGGCGTTGCGCCGTCCGGTACATGGACATGTAAATCTTTTGTTTTATAAAAATCTTCTGCTATTCCAAAGGCATCGCTATGCGTGCGGATATAGCTGACCGCGATACGCGCCGATTCTTTCATTACGTCTCCAAGGGTACCTGTCAGCTCAATTTTGCCGCTTCCCGGCATAGCTGTTGTTTCAATTTTTAAAAGATCGCCACCAACAGAAGTATAAGCAAGTCCGTTTACTACACCAACTGCATCGCTTTGCGTTTTTTCGTCATCCAAATACTTTCTTGGGCCAAGATATCCGGCAAGTGTTTCTTTGGATACGGTAACGCTCTTTTGGCCTTCTTCCACCATTTTGCGTGCGGCACGGCGGCACAGTGCTGCAATCTCGCGTTCCAGGTTTCGGACACCGGACTCTCTTGTATATCCATCAATCATTTCTTCAACTGCATCGTCTGACAGGCGCAGGGTTCGTTTGCTTAGTCCGTGTCGGCGAATCTGCTTGGGAATCAAATGATTTTTGGCGATTGCAATTTTTTCCGGCTTGGTGTAGGTGTATAATTCAATTACCTCCATCCGGTCCAGAAGGGGACGCGGAATGGTGTCTAAGGTATTTGCTGTAGCAAGGAACATTACATCAGAAAGGTCACAGGGCATTTCAACAAAATGATCTCGGAAATTTTTATTTTGCTCGCTGTCCAGCACTTCCAAAAGCGCAGAGGCGGGGTCTCCTCGCATGTCGGAACAAAGCTTGTCAATTTCATCCAGCAGCATAACCGGGTTCATGGATCCGGCTTGGCAGAGAGCATTGATAATGCGCCCGGGCATAGCTGCCACATATGTTTTCCGATGTCCGCGTATTTCTGCTTCGTCTCGTATACCTCCCAGAGATACACGAACAAATTTGCGATTCATTGCCCGTGCAATGGAATGTCCAAGGGAGGTTTTTCCAACGCCGGGAGGCCCAACGAAACATATAATTTGATGGCGCAGTTCCGGATTAAGCTGTTTCACTGCAAGATATTCCAAAATTCTGTTTTTTGGTTTTTCCAGTCCGTCATGATCTTCATCCAGAATCTTTTTCGCACGCGCAATATTTAACCGATCTTTCGTTGTTTTTCCATAAGGAATTTCCAGACACAATTCCAGATAATTACGAAGCACGGCAGCTTCGGGGCTTCCATAGGAAGATTTCTGCAGCCGTCCCACTTCTTTACGCAGTTTTTCCTGAATTTCCTTTGGAAATCCGGATGCATCAATTTTTTTGTAGAAAGCATCAGCATCGTCGCCAGCGTCCTCGCCAAGTTCTGCCTGAATAACTTTTAGCTGCTCCCGCAGATAATATTCTTTTTGGTTGTCATCAATAGCCTGACGCACTTTTTTGTGAATTGTAAGTTCAGCAGCAAGGAGCTTTGCTTCTTCCTCCAGAATAACAGCAGCCATTTCCAGACGTTTCAGCGGTTCAAATGTGTTCAGGATACGCTGCTTGTCTTCAAATTTAACAAAAGTGCTGGCAGCTATAAAATCAGCAGCCTGTCCGGGATTATTGATACTGCGTGCAGAAAGGAGAATG
>CATLAS010000197.1 GCA_949878535.1 uncultured Eubacteriales bacterium
ATGAGTTGGATGTGCCAATTTGTCAGGATACAGGAATGGCTGTTCTGTTCTGTGAAATTGGGCAGGGTGTGTACATAGATGCGGTGTTGGAGGATGCAGTCAACGAAGGTGTTCATCGGGCATATGTGGAGGGAAGCCTGCGCAAGTCTATTGTGCGGGATCCGTTATATGACCGGACCAATACAGAGGATAATACGCCGGCAGCTCTGCGGGTTTCGTTTTCAAAGGATCCCGATCTGGCAGGAGCGATTCGTCTGACTGCTGCACCCAAAGGATTTGGAAGCGAGAACATGAGTGCAATTCGGATGTTTACACCTTCTGCAACTGAGGATGAAATTGTGCAGTTTGTTGTTGACAGCGTGCTGCGTGCTGGTGCCAATCCGTGCCCGCCTATTATTGTGGGAGTAGGAATTGGAGCAAACTTTGAGGGTGCCGCGCTTTTGGCAAAACAGGCGCTTCTGCGGGATACGCCTGCTGAGGATGTTCGTTATAAGGGACTGGAAGAAAAGATGCTGCAGGCGATCAACCAAACTGGAATCGGTCCACAGGGATTTGGCGGTGATACTACAGCTTTGGCTGTACGTGTGAATCATGCGCCCACGCATATTGCCGGACTGCCTGTGGCGGTGAATATTAACTGCCATGTTTCCAGACACAAATCGGTTATACTGTAATACGTTAAAAGCTTCCCATAACGGGAAGCTTTTTGTCTATAATTAAAATTGGAGAGTGAATCTCCCGGATGCATAATAAAAAAGATCCTTGTGCAGGGGGAAATCTTCTATGACATGTGGCAGAGTACAATAAAAAGGCCCCCTTGTGCGGGGATTCGTTTTCGTATCCCTGGGGCATCCCGCGCAGCGGGTGGGGGATTGTAATACTATCATTTTTAAAGGAATCAAAATTAAAATTATATACAAACAATCCCTCAGTCTCCGCTACGCGGATCCAGCTCCCTTTGCACAAGGGAGCCTTTGGGTTTGGGTACTGCGCTGGAACGCCCTTACTGGGGAGCCTTTTGGTTTGGGTACTCCGCTGGAACGCCCCTTGCTGGGGGAGGCTTTTTATTATTGTGCATCATTGATTTCGCTGGCATAGTGCCAGCTACCGTCTTGGCTAATAATTATAATTACGATTTATCAACTGTGATATGAATATCGCCGCTGGTAGTGGTAATTTCACAGGTTGAAGCGGAAGAATCAGAATCCGGTACGTATACGTCGCCGCTGGTAGTATGTGTAATAAAATTTTTTACACTGCGCAGAGTTCCTTCTACATCTCCGCTGACCGTTTTGATAGAGATTTCGCTGCCATCGCAGCTTTCTAAAGAAACTTCTCCGCTTGTGCTTTTAATAAACAAATCTGTTTCACAGACGACATCTTCCAGAGAAATATCTCCGCTGGTGGTGATCATATGGAGCGAATCTGCAACGGAATTTTCCAGTTCGATTTCGCCGCTTGTGGTTTTTATATCTACATCGCCTCCTGTGAGATTTTTTCCTGATATATCACCGCTGACGGTTTTACCGTACCATACGTCCTCAGTTCCCGATTCAAATGAAATATTTCCGCTGGTGGTTTCCAGTTCTGCTTCCCGGAATGTAAAGGAATCAGATACAACGATATCTCCGCTCACACTGACAGCATGCAGCTTTTCATATTCACCGCGGGGGAGATAGATCTGCATTTCAAAATCAGATATACCAAAAAATATGTCGATATGCTCATACCACTTCCGCAAATCCTTCCGCGAAATTTCCAAAGTGTTATTTTTAACGGAAACATTGTGGACGATTTTTTCGTTTTCTTCGCAGACCACTTCACAGGTGTCTCCGTCGGAGGGAAGGAATATAATATCGCTTTCAACTGCACTCACGTTGATGTTTTCAAAAGAATCAGTTATGGTATAAGTCGTTTTTTCAAATTTGGCTGTGTTAAACTGTGTAAAACGAAATCCCACGGATGCAGCTGCGGCGCCGGCTATGATACAGCCTGTTACAATACATATGTTTGATATGATAATCCACATTTTTTTATTCCATTTCATGTTTTTGACCATGCCTTTACTTAGATTTTGGTTTGGGTGAACGTATTGTTTGTTGGGTTTGGGGTTTGGGGCTGCTTTCTGACAAACAAAGATTTAATCCACCGGATAAACTGCTTGCTTGCGTGTATAAGCGCCGCTGTTATTTTATTGCAGGCGAAGAAAGACAGCACAGTGGCTCCAAAGCATGCTATTGCTGCGCCGATATAAAAGGCTGAATTGGCGGGAGTTCCTGTAAATATGTTGATACATCCTTCTACGATACCGGTCAATGTACCGACTGCAAAGCTCAGGCTTACTGCATACAGGGAGATAATAACCGACCAAACTGTGATATAGAGTGCGAGCAGAAGGATTATCCCGGCAAGAAGCAGGGAGGCCCAGATTGGAGAACCGAGGATGAGCAGCATGATTTCCCACATACGCAATGTGCGAGTCGATTTGACTTTTGCTTTTACGAGTTTGGGCAGTGTGGTATCCATAAGAATTTGTTTGGCGATATCGTCCGGATTTCCAAGCG
>CATLAS010000198.1 GCA_949878535.1 uncultured Eubacteriales bacterium
TCCTGCGAGCGCCGCACCGATAACCGTCCCAAATTGAGAATGTTTCGGAATAATAAAGTTCATATCGAACATTTGATTCAATGCACTGAAAACTTCATCTGCCTGTGCAACACGTGTCAGATTTCCTGTGAGAACCACATTTTTTAAGTTATAATTACGGGCTGCAAAAATACTGATCATGCCCACTGTTTCAAACACCATATTAATAATGCCCAATGCGATGTCGCCCTTGGTTGCCATGTCGCTGATGTTACCGAAATTAGATGCAGTCATCCGGTCTGCAAATCCAGGAATGATTTCCTGGCGGGAGATATCGTTGATCTTTAAATCAATATTATGAAGGTCCCCCATTTGTGCCAACTCTTCAATATGATCCACTGTATCCATACCAAGCATCTTTTTGGATAGTCCCATCAGTGTGCCGCCGCCGACTCCGGTGCCCCCCAGATAGACAGGTTCTTTATCCTTTTCAGCATATACCAACGCTGTGCCGGTACCCAGGCTGGCGATGATAGCCTGACTGTATTTGCACAGATACAATCCGCCCAACCCAATGCAGCGAAATTCCGGCAGTGTTTCACATTTTAGGGAGTAAATTCCATTAGTGATGCAGGTAGACCCCACGCCGGTAATCATAACCTTTTCTATATCGGACAGAGCAAGTCCGTTGATATCAGTAAATTTTCCGAAAGCGCCGTATACAGAGGTGATCGGATCGTTTGCCCGCACAAACAGGGGATCAATTAAAGTGCGTGTTCCATTTGCAGTATGAAATCCGACGATTTTTGTAGTGCTTCCGCCTACGTCAATGCCGATTACAATCTTTTTTTCCACGTCATTTGCCTTTCCGGGGTATAAATCAGCCCATTTTTCTATGATAATACCACATATTCCCGAAAAAAGCAAGTTATTCGAAAGATTCATACCACTGAGAGACATCTAAACCGCTGTCCCAATCCAGAATATGGTCGGCAAGGGCTGCAGAGAACAGCACTGCGGTGCGTTTTGCTTCAGCCAGTGTATTCGCGCTTGTGCCTACCTCCAGAAGAAGCGCGCCTTTGCGCAAATCCTGATAAAAAGAAGCGGTGCGAAGATTAACAGGGCGCATCAAAGTGTCATAGGAAGCGTGCAGATTTGCCTGCAGTGTAAGCGCAAAGGACAGATTGTCCCGCCAATCTTTGTGATTGCTTCCGCCTTCATCTGTTCCGCAAACCAGCATCAGCTGTGCAAATCGGGTATCGTCATATGTAGATACGCTGCTTATGTATGCACCGTCTTCTCCTGACAGTGCGTCTCTGTGCACGTCAAATACATATTGAATGGAAGGATATTTTTCCAATGCTTTGCAAACGGCAGCATGGCTGTTGTCGTATGCACTGCTCCAGTTTTTTTCATCAAACATTTCTTCCAGATGTATTACCGGAATGCCGGCTGTTTCCAATACTTCTGTCATTACACTGCCGACAGCTACAACCGTTTCTTTCGGATCCCGGGAGCGGAACCCTGTGCCTGCAGTCACAGTATCTCCGTTGGCATAGCTTTCTGTACCATGGGTGTGATAAATTAAAACGAGAGGAGCGTCTGCGCCATATTCTTCCGTTAGCTCGTCCGCCGTTTTTGTAAGACGCGGAGCGCCGTACAGCGCCCACAGATCAGGGGTATATTTTGTTTGATTGCTAAGGGAAAATCCGTTTTCTGCATTAGCAGAAAGATCCTTGTCCCGAATTTGATCGCCGGCGGGCGGGGTTTCGTTGCTTGTTCCGCCTTCCGTATCGGGAGCCGGGGAAGGCGGTTCCTCATCGGACTTGTCCGCATGATCTGTATCGTTTGTGTTTGCATCTTCCCTAATCGGCTCTGTTGTATAATTTGGGAGAATTAGCTGCATGAAAAAGTCTGTAGGCGAGATGGTGCGCAGTTGATTGGCAGCCATAGCGAATAGGGAGGTGTGCAGTGCCAGCGACACTGTAATCAGAATCAGCGCAGCTGCAATGATAGATAGAGGCAGCGATTGCCCGCGCTTTTTTGTGTGAGGGGTGTCTGCTTCATATAAATGGAGTTCTTCCGGTTCTTCTTTGGGTACGTCCAGTGATTCAATCCGGATTTCTGGTATAACAGAATTATTCATCACGGTACCTCCCAAAGACAAGCGTTGTATTTTGTTCGTTCTGCATTTGCATACATCCTTTCTTTTACGTTACACTCCATGTATATGGGTGCCTGCGTAAAGATATTCCTATGCCCAGAAAGCAAAAAACGCTTTGTTGATTCCTTTGGAAAGTACTGTGGATACTTCTTCTATAATGATGTCGCTGTCACGGGGAGAGACAAAAAAACTTTTTTCATTTTGTAGGATTTCCCGAAGGGGTTCGCTGATTTCTTTCGTTCCTGCACGTTCCAGTGCATCATATATTAAAGTAGAGGAATCTACTATTGTAGGGACGCCAACAGCAATGACCGCGCATCCCACAGTGTCCCGGCTAATTTCCTCCAGTCGGCTGCCGATGCCGGAGCCAGGGAGAATTCCGGTATCCGTTATTTGAATGGTTGCCGCAAGACGGCTG
>CATLAS010000199.1 GCA_949878535.1 uncultured Eubacteriales bacterium
ATACGGGGAATCCCTTTGCGTAAACTCTGTTTCTCTCCCCGCACTTCTCTTTTTTGTTGGCGTTCAGCCGCTTCCCGGGCAACCTTCTTCGCCAACCGTAATTCTTTTTGCTTATCCTCGATCCGTTCTTGTAATGCTTGAACCCGAACTTCTTTCTGTTCCTTGCAAAAATCGTAATTACCGCCATAAACAGTTATTCCCATTCTACTCAGTTCCATCGTCTGGGACAATAAATTCAATAATGTCCGATCATGACTCACCACCAAAACCGTGGCACTTCCCCTACAAATCAGGTCATACAATTTCTCCCGACTCCAACGATCCAAATGATTGGTCGGTTCGTCCAATATTAAAAAAATACAGGGCTTTCGCATCAACAAACATAATTTCAGCTTTGCCTGTTCTCCGCCGCTTAAGGTTCCCACGGGCTGCGAGGCATGTTTATCAGAAATGCCGCATCTTGCCAGCGCCTTTCTGATTTCTTTTACCGCCATATCAGGATATGCATCGGAGACCGCCTGCATAGGCGTTTTTTTCTCGTCCGCCCAAGCCAAATCCTGCGCAAAGTAACCAATAACCGCCTGTTCTGCAAACCGAAAGCTGCCCTGCAGCGGCACAAGCTCTCCCACCAGCGTTTTTAACAGGGTAGATTTTCCAATCCCGTTAAAGCCCGTGATTATCACCCTTTGCCCTCCACTTATACCAAATTCCAGATTGGACAGCACCGGATACTGATACCCCACCGACAAATGCTTTACCTGAAGCTGTTCTGCATTGGTAACCGGCAGTTCTGCAAAATGAAACTGCGGCTTTATTTCCTTCTTCTCCGGCGCTTCCATTCTTTCCATCCGCGCAAGGCGTGTCCGCCTTCCCCTCGCCATTTTCGTCTTGATGCCTGCAATATTTTTGCGTATAAACTCCTCCGTCTTTTTAATTTCTCTCTGCTGAGCAGTATACTGGCGTATATAATCCTCCTGCAAAAGCGTTTTCTTTCTCAAAAACGCAGAGTATGTCCCATAATATTTTGTTATGGCTTTGTTGTCCACATCACAGATGCGGTTCGCAATTTTCTCTAAAAAGTCATAATCATGGGATACTACCATAAACGCATTGTCCAGCCCAGCCAGATAATCCGACAACCATGCAATATGCTCCTTATCCAGAAAGTTGGTCGGTTCATCCAACAAAAGCACATCCGGCTTTTCCAGTAAAAGTTTTGCCAGAATCACCTTTGCCCTCTGCCCGCCGCTCATCTCTCCCACAGGACGGGTAAGCCCAATCGCCGCCAGACCCAGTCCGGTCACCACTTGCCCGACATAGGTGTCCATATTGTAAAAATCCTGCCTTTCAAGCTGCTCCTGATACCTTGCCGCAAGCTGCAGCGCCATTTCATCCTCTGCACTATTTTCGTAGAGCAAAAGCATCTTCTGTTCCAACTGATACAGTTTTGCATAGGCTGACTTTAAAAACGACTCCATGGTGAGTCCCATGTCCATTTTTGCATACTGGTCCAGATAGCCCGCTGATACCTTGGGATGCCACGCCACGCGCCCTTCATCCGGTACAATCTGTCCTGTACAGATTTGAATCAACGTACTTTTTCCCGCGCCGTTTTGTCCCACAACCCCAATATGCTCTCCTTTATTTAAGGTAAAATCTGCATTTTTATAAAGCAGATTGTCCCCAAATGCATGTGTCAATCCTTCTATTTCTAATAAACTCATAACAATCAAATTCCTCTCTTTTCCTTATAGGATAGTCAGACAAACAAAAGACAGAAGGCTATTGTGCATTTTTCCGCAGTTCTGCTGCCTGCCTTATGCACTGCCTTCTGTCCCTAAAAATAATTCCCAATATAGCAATAGAATCCCAGCTCTGCAAGTCCTCTATTGTCATGAACAAAAGGCTACGGACGAAACATTGTCCATAGCCTTTCACGCCTGATTTATGCACGGAAAACAAGCCGTAAACGCAATATTGCCCTTACCGCACTGTTTCCCGATGAAATCCTGACACGCTGTTCACATGCTATACTCTGTACAATGTTTCATCGGTATGGATTGTACAGAGCTAAGTTTTCTACAAAGCTGGCTGGTTAAATAATAACCCATCATCCTACTCCCTCTCTGCTGCCCCTCAGTGCAGCTCTTCTGGCTTTATCAAAAGTCCTTTGCAGATTCCAGCCTCATGTCCTCTTGAGTCTGCGAACCGGCTGTTACCTCAAAATCTTCTGAATGGAACTTACTGTAATACCTTCCCTTAACCGCCGTAAATTTCAGCACGCAATAATCTGGGTCCGTCACACCCTTTGTATAATACATCGTATCGCCCTTCTGCCACATTAGCTCTTTGCTGGCGGCATCCTCTAACACTTCCATTGTACCTATGAGCATAACGCCTCTGAAAAAGCGCTTATCATAAAAATAAATACTGGCATTTGGATTTTTCCGGTACTGCGCCACACGCATAGAAGAGGTATTGGTAGAAAACCAAAATTTCCGAATTCCTTCCCTTTTTCGGGGCGCAAGCATCGCTTTCATATTGGGAAATCC
>CATLAS010000200.1 GCA_949878535.1 uncultured Eubacteriales bacterium
GTCCTGTCACACTGTCTGTTTTGAAAACAGAAGAGAGTTCCTCGACAGTCAGGTGATGCCAATTTCTATCCTGTTTCATATATGCTCCAAATCAACTTATATACAATTAGATTGCCGTAACGGACAAGCTGTCCCGATCCACACCTACATCTACGCTGATAGCGGAAAGCTGTCCCCGCAACGCCACAATTTTTTCCGCAGCTTGATCTTCAACCGCTGTTTGAATATACCGGCGCATGTTCCGGGCTCCGTATTTCACGGAGAACGATTGCTTTGCGATATATGCAGCGGCAGCGTCTGTATAATGGAACCGAATATACTTTTCAGCAAGAGACTTTTTCAGATCCTCCAACATAATTGCGGCAATCCGCTTAAAGTCCTCCAGATCCAATGCACGGAATGTGATAATCTCATCCACCCGGTTCAAAAATTCCGGACGCAGGAAATCAGAAAGCGCCTTTTGTGTCTTTTCCTTTGTGCGCATGTCACCGCTTTCTGTAAAGCCGGCCATTGCCATACCACCGGAGCTTCCGGCATTCGTAGTCATAACAATTACTGTATTTTCAAAGCTGACAGTTTTACCATGTGCATCTGTAATGCGCCCGTCATCCAGAATTTGCAGAAGGATGTTCATCACATCTGGATGTGCCTTTTCAATTTCATCAAACAACACAACAGAATAAGGTCTGCGGCGAATTTTTTCCGTAAGTTGTCCCCCATCGTCATACCCCACATATCCGGGAGGGGCACCCACAATTCTGGAAACGGAGAATTTATCCATAAATTCGCTCATATCCAGCCGGATCAGCGTTTCCGGAGAAGAAAACAAATCTGCTGCAAGCACCTTTACAAGTTCCGTTTTACCAACGCCGGTAGGACCTGCAAAAATAAAGGATACCGGTTTGCGCTTAGGAGACACGCCGGTTCTGGAACGCCGCACGGCACGAACCACCGCATCCACAGCCTCGTCCTGACCAACAATCCTCTCCCGCAGCCGCTCTCCCAGCCCTTCTAGCCGGGCGTATTCATCTTCTGTAATGGAGGATGCAGGAATTCCCGTCCAAATCTCTATCACGTCTGCCAGATCCGATTCTGTCATTTCCACTGCATCGCAAAGAGGTTTCAACTCTTCAATCCGATTTTGAATACGCAGCTGTTCCACTTTGATATCTGCCAGACGTCGATATGTGTCGTCGCTGTCTCCCTCGCCTGATTCGGCGGCAGCTTCCAGCGCCGTCTGTTCCTTTTCAATGGAAATCAAACGGTCTCCCAGCTCATATCGCTCATTGATCACAGGGCTGGAAAGTGAAATATGTGCGGCAGCCTCATCAATCAAATCTATTGCCTTGTCGGGCAGATACCGATCTGTAATATAGCGCTCGCTCATAACCACCGCAGCACGGAGTACCTTTTCTGGGATACGAATGCCGTGATACGCTTCATAATAATGCTTAATTCCCCGCAGAACGTCCTCGCTGTCTGTCAGACTGGGTTCCTCTACAGTAACCGGCTGGAAGCGGCGCTCCAGCGCAGAATCCTTTTCAATATATTTACGGTATTCCGTCATGGTTGTAGCGCCTACAACCTGAATTTCTCCCCTGGACAGTGCAGGTTTCATAATATTGGCGGCATTCATGGATCCTTCCGCATCGCCTGCGCCTACAATATTATGGACCTCGTCGATGACAAGAATAATATTCCCTGCCGCCTTTACTTCGTTGAGCAGTCCCAGCACACGGGATTCAAACTGTCCGCGGAACTGAGTGCCTGCCACAAGCGCGGTGAGATCCATCAGGAACAGTTCTTTTCCCCGCAGTTTATACGGCACATCTCCTGCCACAATCTTCTGGGCAAGTGCTTCGGCAATTGCCGTTTTTCCTACGCCGGGTTCCCCGATCAGACAGGGGTTATTCTTCTGCCGGCGGCACAGAATCTGAATCACCCGATCCAATTCCCGCTCTCTGCCGACCACTTTATCCAGGCCGCCCATGGCAGCTTTTTCCGTTATATTTTGACAATAGGTAGTGAGAAATTTGCGTTCTTTTTTCTTCCGCGCTTCTCCGCCTTCTCCTTTATGTCCTTTTTCCTTCGGCGGCTTTTTCTTTTCGGGAAGATTTCCAGCAGCGGCCAGTCCCTCCCGCATAAGCTTGCCGAAATCTACAGCTGGAGCACGAGATTCATCCTCTCCGCCGGGCACAAGCCCTTCTTCCCCTTCCAGCCCCAAAGGATCTTCACCGTTGGCGATGCCGTCCATAATGTCCTGCATTTCCTCGGACATGCGGTCTACATCTTCATCGCTGAGACCCATTTTTGATATAATATCATTTACAGGTTTAATGCCCAATTCTTTCGCGCATTTGATACAAATGCCCTCCTGCTTGGACTCGCCTTCATCCATCCGTGTAATGAACACGACTGCCATCCGCTTATGGCATCTTGCACACATTACCATCCGTTGTCGCCTTTCTCTGCTTTCTCATTTTGTTCTTTAAATAGCTGATATAATACAGAACCAGCACGCCAAATGCTATCACCGCTGTGAA
>CATLAS010000201.1 GCA_949878535.1 uncultured Eubacteriales bacterium
CTTTACAAACACATGGGTGCCAGAGGGATCTGGAATATATTCATCAAAATAGGGGGATACAAGAGAGAGGAGGGCATCGCGCCCCCGCTCCTCCTGCCCGGATATAGACATTATAGACACAAGCGATTCGATCAGTTCTTTTATATCAGAATGCATAACAGTCTCCAGTCAAAGGGAATTTACAATTTCGCTGAAACGCTCCCCGCGTTTTTCAAAGTTTACAAAAGCGTCAAAGCTGGCGCATGCCGGAGACAGAAGCACCGCGTCTCCCGGTCGGGCACTTTGCGCCGCACAGCGCACAGCTTCTTCAAAATCCGGTTTGCAGATCAGTTCAATCCCGCTGGCTGCAAATCCAGGCTCTTCCAGCATCGCTTTCTTTATCTTTTCCATAGTTGCCCCTGTCAATACAACCGTTTGCACATTTCCATGGGAAATCAATGCTTTTGCCAAGGGTGCAAAAGGAATTTGTTTGTCATATCCCCCGCAGATAATGCGAATGGGACAGGTATGTGCAGAAATCGCCGCAGCCGTCCGTGTAGGAGACGAATCGATAGAGGAATTATAATACCGTACGCCGTTCGCTTCCCGCACCAATTCCATCCGATGCCGCACACCGCCGAACGTTCCCGCCACAGTCTCCGCTGCACGAGCGAGTTCATCTGCCCCGGTCTCCGCCAATGACCAGACAGCCGCAACAGCCGTACTGTAATTTTCCAGATTGTGTTCGCCAGGCAAAAGAATCACATCCGCGGCAAACAATGCATGTTCTGTGTCTGTTTTGCTGTCATACAAGGTCACATATCCGTTTTTCGGATAAACACCGCCTGCGTAATCTTTCATGAAATCGACAGGGATTGGACTGCGAGAAAACCATAGAATCGGCGCATCGCAGCTTTCGCCTAATGTGCGGCACACGCTATCATCATAATTCAGCACTGCACCCCGACATCCGGACAGGATGTTTGCCTTTGCCGCACGATATTCGTCCATGTCGATGTGCCAGTTCAGGTGGTTGGGCGTTACATTTTTAATCACCGCCACTGTTACAGATGCATCAATGCCCATCAGCTGAAAGCTGGACAACTCCGCTGCCACAGCGTCTGCGGCTGTCATATCATTGATCCGATGCAGGAGGGGCTCGCCAATATTCCCTCCCAAAAACACCTTTCTGTCTTTCGTGCCAAGCTGCGCCAAAATCTTGCTGACCAGCGTAGTCGTCGTGCTTTTTCCGTCGCTGCCCGTCACGCCGACTACAGGGCAGGGTGCATGCTGCAAAAACAACTCCATTTCTGAAGTAATGACGCAACCCGCCTGCTGTGCCTGCAAAAGCTGGGGCAAATCCGGTCGAAATCCAGGGGAACGGAACAAATAGTCTCCCTCTATATTTTCCAGATAGTTCTCTCCCAAAATAAGCTGTGCACCCATTGTCTGCAAACGCTGTCCCGCTTCTCCCAGCGCCTCCAGATTTTTTCGGTCTCGCACAACCAAATGTGCACCGGCTTCTGTCAGCACCTGCGCAAGCGGCATATTTGAAACGCCCGCGCCAAGAAGAACCACTGTTTTTCCTGAGAACATTTTACAAAAATCCAAATTCATATGTATCCCCCTATCAACAAAGCTTTCTCCAATCATTATATACCGATTGTTAAAATTATGCAACCGACGGCTGCAACTTAATCGGTTTATCTTTACAAAGATTAAAAAATTTGGTACAATAATAATATCTTTAAATATTTTTATAAATCCCATCAAGAAAGGGGGCGCCGTATTGGACGAGCAAAAAGAAATCCGTTTTCCCCTGTGGAAAAAACGGCATACCCTTCCTACTATAGGAAAAAGAAAAAGCATCACCCTTCTGATTTTGATTATTGCTGCCGCTGCCCTACTCCCCGGGGGTGCATTTGGCATATTTTATATGATCGTCGCCGGCGCACTGCTGGCGCTGCTGCTTACAGCCGACCGCAGCCTCCTTTGGCTGGTATCCATCCCCAGCGTGGGGATTATCGCTTTTCTGACCCATGCACTGTTCGCATCGGAAAGTGCAAGCGTTTTATGGATTCTGTCCGCATTCTTATATATCCCTGTGGGGCTCGTCCTTGCCGCATGCATATATAACCGGCGTGGTCTGACCGTTACAACAACTGCGGTTGCAGTCGTATTTGGCATACTCCTTCTTTTATCTGCAGGAATACAGCTGCACCTTGCATACGGCGACATCCGTGAGGGCGCCGTCATCCTGTGGGACCAACTGCAAGCCGGACTTACAGACATGCTTTCCTCCATCGGACTTCCGGGAGAAAACGGCGTTCTGTTTGTATACACAGAAAAAGAAATTCAGGGGATCATTCAGTCTGCCGTAATGCTGCTTCCCGCAATGGGAATTCTGGCTTGTCAGCTTTTTGCATATCTATGTGCGAAAATATATCGTTTGCTGGCGTTGGCAATGGGCGCAGATTTCCTTTTTGAAAAAGCAAAGTGGCCGCTTACTGCAAGCGCTCCGGCATACATTGTATTTACAGTGTGCTATTTTAT
>CATLAS010000202.1 GCA_949878535.1 uncultured Eubacteriales bacterium
CCGCAAATCTGATATGAAAAATACTTTCCAATTTCCGGCATAGTTGCGCGGTATGGCAGCAAGAACAAAGTTAAATTATATGCCCCGGTCGTTCCATTTGGCGAGAGGAACAACGGAATAAACAGCACAGGCACCAGTACGATTAACACGAGATAAGGGCTTTTCATTTTAGCAGATAAAAGCAGAGTCAATCCAATCATGGCAAGCAGTACCAGGTAAATCACACCCAAATTGATCAGGACAGCCTGCAGGAAGGTAAAAGGATACGGTATCGTTGCACCTGCAATCTGTAAAGGAAGGTTCCAGCCGTCCGTTCCAAATGCGGCAAGGGGCAATCCAAATGCAACGATAATATGCAGTGTGAATGCAAGCAGTCCAAATAAAATGGACGAGATAATTTTCGCTGTAACCAACTTCGTTTTGCCATATTTACCAGAAAGGATAACCGCATCTGTTCCCGCCTGATATTCACCGGAAAAGACAGGGGCGATTACAATACAGACCGCCAGCAGCGCAAACATAAGCAGTTCAAAGCTGCTTATGATAATTTCCCAGCCTTCATGATACCCATATTGCAAAGGTGTTTTCACATGGCTGCTCATATCACTCCAATATTCTTTCTGCTCCGTTGATAACTCCCGGGAAGGTGTATTTAACAAAGTTTGTACTTTTTCATGCAGCCGCTGATAGTAGCTTACATCATCCGTCATATCCAGCCCCGGCAGTTTGCTCAGCCCGGAGTGCTCACCCGGTGCATCGTATACGGATGCAATCAAACTCAGCAGCTTATCCCGAGGTGCTTCAAAGTTCCAGTAAGCATCGCCGATCAGAAAACTTTCATTACCGTCGGTCCCCACGTTATCCGGATTTTCAAAAAGCCGCTGATATTCCGTAACAATTTCCGCTATATACGCATCCGTCAGAAGTCCGGACACATTCCGCGTCTGCTCTTTTTCATAGGCAATTCCATCGAATCCCTTGATTACACCGCCCTGATTGTAGGTTTGGTACTGCAGTATCGGTAAACCAAAAAGGAACGCTGTTAAAAGCAGACTGATCGCCATAACAATAATGGTAGATTTCTTGCGTAGGATCTTCAAAAATTCATATTTAATCAGCACGATGCTCACTCCTTTCACCCTGTGCATCTTCTCCGAAATGGTATAAAAACAAATCCTCCAAGCTTGGTTCCACAGTACACGCATTTGCTGCTGGCGCTGCATCGCTGACAATGCGCAGCCGTACCATATTATTTTCGTGATGCAGATTTACAACAGAAAAACGCCGGCTGTATTCTGCGGCTCTCTGCGGATCCATTAAAACTTCCCACACCTTTCCCCTGATTCCGTCTGTAACAGTTGCCATAGGCTCGCCAAGCAGAAAATTGCCAGCTTTCATCATCAGGATGGTATCAGCGATATAGGAAACGTCTGACACGATATGCGTAGACAAAATAACAATTTTCTCCTTTGCAAAATCGGAGATGAGGTTGCGGAAACGCACCCGCTCTTTGGGATCCAGCCCAGCAGTAGGCTCATCCAGTATCAGAATAGAAGGATGATTCAGTTCCGCCTGCGCAATACCCAGCCTCTGTTTCATACCACCTGAGTACGATTTTACTTTTTTACCTGCTACATCATATAGATTCACCATATGCAGCAGCTGCTCTGTCCTCGCCTTTGCCGTTTTGGCATCCAGTCCTTTCACTGCCGCCATATACAACATAAATTCCCATGCGGTAAAATCCGGATAAAATCCAAAATCTTGGGGCATATATCCTAAATGGGTATAATACCGCTCTCCCAACTGGTCGATTGTTTTTCCGTTTAGACGAATACTTCCGGAAGTCGGCTTCAGAACACCGCTGATCATTCGCATAAGCGTTGTTTTACCTGCACCCTTTGCGCCAAGCAAACCATATACTCCCGGAACCAAAGTGGCATTTACATGATTCACTGCACACTTTGTTCCGTATTGTTTGCACAAATTTTCTAATTGCAATTGCATACAAAAATCCTCCTGATAATTTTTACATAGGCAATAAAAACAGGCGGCCTATGCAAATAGCATAAACCGCCCGTCTTAGGCTGCGCTTTGATCTATCTTAATTTTATCTTAATTTTATCTTAATTTTATAGGAAGACAAGTATTCCGCATCTGGAAATCATTTCATATCCGCAAAGAGAGGGCATGCCCAAGCGCAATGATCGTGTTCCCGCCCCAACTCTATGCCCCCAGTAAAGGGAGGTGGCACACCGCAGGCATCACGGGGGTGTATCATTCAAAAACTAAGCCCCCCTTATGCAAGGGGGAACACACAACGGGGGGGGCTCATCCAAAACTAAGCCCCCCCTTGTGCAAAGGGGGGTGGCGCGCCGTTAGGCGTGACGGAGGGATTGTCTCTATATACCGCTAATTTGTAGTTACTGCAAAATGATAATTTTACAATCCCTCAGTCGCTATCGCTTCGCTTGGCGACAGCACCCTAGGATCCGCTATGCGG
>CATLAS010000203.1 GCA_949878535.1 uncultured Eubacteriales bacterium
GACAGAGGCGCCGTCTGCAGATGAAAACGGCATTATGTCTACAGGCCCTAATGGAGAGAAGGCGACTCCGGCGTCTGAGATTACACTGACCGATGAAGAGAAGGAAAAAATCCGCAGCGGCGGGTACAATACATATAGAAGCAACTTTGAAGGGAGAATTCAAATGGGATATATAGAAAAAGCCCCGGCTGAAATGCAGGGCAATGTATTTTCAATGGTTGGCAGTGACTGGATGCTGGTGACAGCACAGAACGGCGAAAAATATAATACGATGACGGCAAGCTGGGGCGGTATGGGAATATTGTGGGGCAAGCCGGTGGCATTTGTGTTTATTCGTCCTCAGCGGTATACGTACACTTTTCTGGAAAATACAGACCGGTTTACGTTGTCCTTCTTCGGCGGAAATTGCCGGGATGCGCTTGCATTGTGCGGCAAGGTCAGCGGTAGGGATACGGATAAGATCGCGCAGGCAGGACTTACCCCTTTTTCCACCAATGATGGGTATACTTCCTTTAAGGAAGCGTCTGTGATTTTGGAATGCAATAAGCTTTATGCAGACTTCATTAAGGAAGAGGATATGCTTGTTCCGGATTTAATGGAGCATTATAAAAATAGGGATTTTCATAAGATGTATATTGCGGAAATCACCCGCGGGCTGATTCAGGAATAATTTGCAGCGAGGAAAGAAGCTATGTTCTATGCAGAGGGAATTACCGATAAAGGGAAGCTGGAGAATATGAAGCATTCCCATGTGTTTATGCGGTTTCCTGGAGGAAAAGCCAAAGCAGTGACTTTCAGTTTTGACGATGGCGTGGTTGAGGACGCATGGATGGTAGAAATGCTGAAGAAATATCACATGGGCGGCACGTTTAATATTAACGCAGGACTGTGCACCTACGATCCCACGGATTATGAGAAGGTGAACAGCGATTACCTCCCGGATAGAAGCATTCAGGAGCGGTTTACCAGAAAAGAGATGTGTCGGATTTTTGAGGGAAGCGGCATGGAAATTGCTTCCCACGGATATACCCATGCGCAGCTGGACAAAATTGATACGGCTGCTGCTATGTGGGAGATTTGCCGAGACCGGGCGGAGTTGGAACAAATCACCGGTGCGCCGGTGCGCGGGTTTGCCTATCCTCAGGGAGGTGTGAACGCTGATATTGTCACATTTCTAAAACAATGCGGATTTTTATATGCCCGGCATGCACGGTCTACCTATGCGTTCGATATGCCCGCAGATCCCTACATGATCCAGCCAACCTGCCACTTTTTGGAGGAGCAAGTTCCTGATTTGGCAAAGGCATTTGTAGAAAGACAAATAACTACGGGCGTGCTGCAAAAAAACACGGAACCCGCGCTCTTTTACATATGGGGACACAGCTATGAACTGCGCAGAAAAGGGGAAGAGGATTATAAGAAAACAGAAACTCTGTTGGAATATCTTTCCGGCAGGGAGGACGTCTGGTATCCGACAAATTTGCAGTTGTTCGAGTATAAAAAAGCCTTTGATGAGCTTGTGTACGGAATCGACCGTACCTTTGCACAGAACATGTCCTGTATGCCCTTGTGGGTGTTTGCTAACGGAAAGACTGTCCGGATAGATCCCGGGGCGGTAGTTACCCTGTAAAATTCGGCAGTTTTTCAAAAAAATGTTTGGAAACCCCCTTGCAATTGGGGGATGTGTGTGCTATACTAAAAAAGGATTATGGAATACAATGAGAATGGAGAGTGGGGTTGACCCACTCTCTGTTTTGTAAAGACAGAAATAGAAACTGGCGGGAGCAATAAAAATGGAAAGACAAAAGAAAAATATTGCCGGTATCGTTCGGGAACTGATTCAGCCTGTTGCTGACGAAATGGGGTATATTCTATGGGATGTAGAATATGTAAAGGAAGGCGCAGAAATGGTTCTGCGTATCACCATTGATCAGGATGCGGGAATTGGTATCGAGGACTGCGAACGGCTGCACCGTGCCATTGATCCCATGCTAGACGAAGCAGACCCCATTGAAAATTCCTATCGGCTGGAGGTTTCTTCTCCTGGTGTGGAACGTACTCTGTCCAGGCCGGAGCATTTTCAAAAGTGTCTGGGCGAGCAGGTTGAAGTTCGACTGTATGCTCCCCTGAACGGTCAGAAGAAAATTGTCGGCACGCTGACTGGGGCGGATGAAAATACCATTACCGTTGCTGTGGAGGAAAATACTGTAACCTTGGAAAATCAGCAGTGGGCAAAGGTGACTACCATATTTGCGTGGTAAAATTCGAAAAGTTTCATATATTAACGAAAGAGAAAGGTTTGGAAAGCGAAAATGAATGCAGAATTCTTCACTGCTTTGGATCTTTTGGAAAAAACTAAAGGAATCCCGAAGGATTATATGATAGAGAAAGTGGAAGCCGCACTGATCAGCGCTTTCAAAAAGGAATACGGTACAGGAAATGA
>CATLAS010000204.1 GCA_949878535.1 uncultured Eubacteriales bacterium
GCCAATGTGGATATTTGTCTGGGACTGCATATCCTGAATATAGGCGTTGATTGCGTTCCGGTCTTCCTCCGTAAGATGATACCCGGCGGGAACTTGAATGGTTTCTCCTTCATAGGAAAGAGCAGGCGCTGTTTCCGCAGTATCAGCGCAGGTATCTGCCTCTACATCGCTGATTACATGTCCGTCTGCCAACTCAATAATACGATCTGCATAATTTTCAGCAAAGTCCCGGTCATGGGATACGATGATAACAAGCTTCTTTTTGGAAAGCCGCTTCAGCGTGTCCAAAACCTGCCTGCCGGTGTTGGAGTCCAGCGCGCCGGTAGGTTCATCCGCCATAATGATTTCCGGCTTTTTCACCAACGCCCGGGCAATTGCCACGCGCTGTTTCTGACCGCCGGACAATTCATTTGGCTTGCGGTTCCCGTATCCTTCCAAGTCCACTTCCCGCAGAATTTCGTTAATCTCCGCATCGCTCGCTTTCCTATTCTGCAGTTCAATAGCAAGAGCGATATTTGCGCCGACAGTGAACTCTTCCAGTATATTATATTCTTGAAAAATAAAGCCTACATATGTATTCCGATAGGAATCAAAATGTTTTTGTTTGAAATCCTTGGAAGAGACGCCTTTAATGATAATTTCACCGCTATCATATCGGTCCAAGCCGCCCAACAGATTGAGCAGTGTGGATTTACCGCTGCCAGATTTTCCCAAAAGGAAAATCATTCCTTTATCCGGAAACCGGAGCGATATTTTATCCAGCGCTGTTACAGGCACTCCTTTTTTCGGTTTATAAATCTTTGATAAATCTTTCGTCTCGAGCATATCTCTGATCCTTTCTGCTTAATGTACACTGTCTCGTATCACGAATACTAACTGTACTATTTGCAATGGCACAGTTAGTATATCATACGTCATTGCGATTGTCAATAGCTTTTCTCACAGTTTTCTGTCGGATTTGTTTCTTGCAATACTATAATACGCAAAGGGTCTTTAAGGTTCAATGAGATAAATGTTTAATATTTTATTAAGGTTTGTCTAACATGGAAAAATGTGTAAAAGGGTTGCACAAAACAGGCTGTTTTGTGCTCGATCTTTTCATACAATATTGACAAGTCGAGCGGATTATGTTAATATATTTTCATAAATAGTATGATACTTTTTTTACAACTTATATTATTAGAACAGGAGGAAGAAAAAGGTGAAAAAAGTACTGAAAAGAATGCTGACAGTGATGCTTGCAGCAATGCTGTGCATCGGTATGTTCACAGGAGGAGTGTACAGCGTAAGCGACCCTTCCGAAACATATGAGAAGCAGCAGGCGGAGCATGAGGATGAAAGTCTGTCGCTATGGTTTGAACATTCCTTCAAAAAGGTAATGACCAGTGACACTACCCCCTCCGGCATGGATACATATTCTGTATACATGGCGAAAAACGAAATTGAAAACGCCCAGTTTGTGCTGTATTCTGCCCAGCAGAAAACAGGACTGACTGCCGCAGTAACCGATTTCACCAACGAAAAGGGAGATATTCTCCCAGCAGAACTGTACTACCAAATGTACGTTACAGTGGATGACTTGGACGTCACCAGCGTGCTGGGCTCCACCAGTGCGGAGGATTCCATTATCCGGGAAGGCGAGCAGCCGGATCCCATGGTACCGCTGGATAAGATCGGCGCATTCCAGTTGAACGCAGGAAAGAGTCAGGCATTCTACATTCGTCTGAAGAGTACGGAAAACACACCCTCCGGCTGGTATTCCGGAACGCTGAACATCTGCAATGCGGCAGGAGAACAGATCAAGACCGCACAGGTATTCGCCTATGTATGGGACTTCACCCTGTCCGAAAAGACAGCTTTGGAGACTGCTGTCTTTTTGGATAACAATACCAACTACAAAGGCAATTACAAAGCGTTCTATGATTATCTTCTGGAGAACCGGATCAATGCAATGGACATCCCCGGTGGGCTGACCGCCGACAATCCATATCTGATGGATGAACGGGTAGGTGCTATCCGGGTAACCTCTAACGGTGGTGGATGGAAAAATTCTTACATGGATAGAAATCTGTCTGATTATATGTCGTATGATGACATTTACGCAGAACTATCCAAAATGAATGAGTGGGAGCTGATCAAGGACAAATTCTACTTCTATACGGTAGATGAGCCGTTATCTGATGAATATCATGATCTTTCCGGAAATCCGAATCAGGCAACGATAGAAGATGTATTTGCTGCGACCGAAGCGCTTAGAAAATATTGGGATTCACCCAGAATTGTTGTTCCATATCAGGAAAATACTCCTTATCCATACCGCACATATTCAGGATTTTTGAATTATGCAGATGCGAAAAACATTAAAGATTCTACCCTGGCACTGTTTGATTCAGACAGTATTACGGTATGGTGTCCGCAAATCCATTGCTTCAC
>CATLAS010000205.1 GCA_949878535.1 uncultured Eubacteriales bacterium
TTTAGAGTCGCCGGGAAGCGTCAGCATTGTTACATTGGACAGTTCCAAACCAAGCGCCTTTTTACCGAAATAAATCATATCGGTAACGGACAACTCCGTATCCACATGCTCATATACTGCGTTCACGATTTCGCTTACTGTTCCAATGCTCAAATTGTTTTTGAGCGACTGAATAAATGCTGTCATAAACAGCTTCTGCGCATCACCGCGTCCAATATCCCCCTGCACATAATCGCTGCGGAAGCGTACAAACTGTTCCGCCTGATCGCCGTTCAAGGTTTGCGGGCCTTTTTTCAGATTGATCAGCAGTCCCTGCTCCTTATCCGGGTAATACATATCAAAAGGCACATCCATGTTCACCCCGCCGATAGCATCGACAATCGCACCGAATCCATCCAAGTCCATTACAGTTGCATAGTGAATCTTTACACACAATGTTTCTTCAAGAGTAGTAGCAAAAGCACGCACCGCATCGAGATCTCTATTTTTGCTTTCCTTATCCGTTTGATTATAAGCAGAAGAAAACATGGAATTGATTTTATAATGACTTCCGCCGTAATCCAAAAAGGTATCCCGGGGGATCTGCATCAATGTCAAGCCACCCTTTTCCGTGTCAAAACTGATAAGCAAGATCACATCGGCAAGGTTAGCAGCGCGGTCATGGCCCAACACCAGAAAATTATATTTGGTTTCGCCATTGCTCGGCGGCACATCCTCTTTCGTATCGTCTTCGTTTTTCTTATCTGGATCCTTTACCTTACTGCATGAAACAAGGGAAAGTATCGCCAGGATCACCAAAATTCCTGCAATTATACGTTTCTTCATTTTGCATTCACACCTTTCCACACCCGCTGTGGGGAGCACGCTGTTTTCTTCTGCTGATTATTTCGGCATTTCTGTCTGATTATTCAAACTGTCCGCATCATATATATTTGTGGTTACTGTTTCTTTGTCTGCCAGATACAGATTTCGAATTTCCGGGATATTTTCAGCCACAAAAACCATCTTTGGATCAAAAGAAGAGGTAATATCAAAGTCGTAAATATTGAAATTCCCGTTAATTAAATCCGCCACGGCTGCCTTATTCATTACATAATAGGACGCACCGTTGTAGCTTTTCGGTACTCCCGGCATCGTCATCATTTGGATATTGCCAAGATCCACACTTTTCTCACTGGTGATTCCCAGGAAGTATTTCCCGAAATAGATAATGTCATTCACAGTAACATCCGTATCAACGTAAGTAATTACATTTGACGCTAAATCACCCAATACGGAACCATCTCTGATGCTGCTCTTGAGCTGTTTAATGAAAGCGGCAATAAACATCTTCTGCGCATTTCCGCGTCCGATATCCGCGTTTGCATATCCCATTCTGTAGCGGACGAACTGTTCCGCCTGTTTACCATTCAGATGCTGATACCCTTCCCGCAGATTGATATATAAATTCTGACCCGGGTCGCTGTAATACATATCCTGCGGCACATACATGTCCACACCGCCGATAGTTTCTACAATACCGGAAAAGCCGTCCAGGTCCATAACTGCGCAGTAATGAATCTTCACGCACAGATTGGTTTCCAGAAAAGAAGCAAATCCTCTGCATCCGTCTTTTTCCGGATTGCTGCTGCCGTCCTTCCGTGCCGCGGTCATATAATAGTTATATGCGCCATTAATTTTATGGTAGGAATAATCGTCCAATTCTACATACGTATCCCGGGGGATTTGCAGCATGGATATAGTTTGCTGTTTTATATCATAGCTAATAAGAATAATTACATCCGTCAGATTGGCTGCCCGGTCATGTCCCAGCACCAGAAAATTGTAACGGGATTCTTCTTTGGTATCCTGCGGTTCATCTACCTGTTCTTCTTGCTGTCTTGCAGACGTATCAAAAGGAATCGCTCCGCTATTACTTGGCTTATACAGAAAGAATACCGCAGAGGCATACGCTCCAAGCCCAATCGCGCCGGCGGCTGCAACAGCTCCGAGCCGCGGCAGAAACTTCCGTAAAAACTTTTTAAAGGTACGCACTTTTCTCTCCTTATAATAAAAATCAAAGCGCAGGAGATAAAAACCAGTTGCGCGCTTCTATTGTGTCACGATCTATCAGCGCTTTTTCTTCTATCAAAAGACGGATTGTCATATCAAAGGACAGCACCATTGTCTGCCGCAGCACTTCTCTTTTATCTCGAGAAGACTCTGCCGTGGAAATGTTCTCATAAAAATATTTCCGCAGCACTACACAGTCTTCAAAAGTGCGTGCAGCTTCAATATAATCTGCCAGATAGACAATAGATTCAAACAAAGACATCCCCGCACGGCCTGTGGTATGCCACCGGATTCCCGCCAGCACCCGGCTATCTGCAAACTCCGGAAAATCTTGCTGTGCCACGGCTGCCGCCGTCTTTGCATGGAGCAATTTGG
>CATLAS010000206.1 GCA_949878535.1 uncultured Eubacteriales bacterium
ACTAAACACGCCTGAGACTACTAATAAATATTGTGTGTCAGGACAAAATACAAAAGCATCGCACAACTGCATGCGATGCTTTTTTGCGGCAATTGCCGCTGGCGGAAGGTGTGGGATTCGAACCCACGTGTCCGCAAGGACAAACGGTTTTCAAGACCGCCTCGTTATGACCACTTCGATAACCTTCCAGTATATTTAAGTATATCATATAATTATTTATTTGTCAACAATTTGCCAGGTTTCCAAGTATGAAAAAAACTCGGATGGAAACAATAGAAGTAAGTTTATATAAAAAAAGGACTGGTGATTCGTATGGATAAACACAATCCCAATGAGGCTCTGCTTACAGAAATGTACAGCAATACAAAAATGGCACTGGAAAATATCAATTCCGTATTGCCTAAAGTAAAAAGCAAATTTATGGTTTCAGAACTGACCGTGCAGATGGAAAGTTATGGAAACATGGCAAAACGAACCAGTGAATTGATGCATCAGCGCAGCATTGAACCCAAAGAACCAAATGTTATGGCAAAAACAATGGCAAAATTCGGCATCAATATGAATACACTAATTGACGCCACAGATTCTCATATCGCGGATATGATGGCAAAAGGCTGCGACATGGGTGCGGATTCTCTCTCTGAGGCATATGCCAAACATGGAATACACTGTGACAGTCAGATAACGAATCTTTGCAATGAGATCATTGATTTTGAACGGAAAACAAGCAAAAATATAGAAGAAAAATTCAGTCAGAAGAAGTAAAACAATCCCCCACCCGCTAACGCGGGAGCCCCCCTTGCACAAGGGGGGCTTTTGTATTGTTTTAACTTTGCGGAATCCCTCAGGATATCTGCAGACTGCATCAGCTCCTTTGTATAAAAGAGGTAATGTGCCGTCTCTACTAAACTCAACAAGTCTCCCTTGTGCGGATCTGATTTGCGGCTCCATAGGGCCAAGCATGCTGCAGTCTCCACCAAACTTCCTATGCCTCCCTTGTGTAAAGGGAGGTGGCACGCCAAGCGTAGCGATCATGTCGGAGGGACTGTCAGCTTCCTTTACGCAAGGGAGCTTTTTTATATTATTTTAGTTTTTTAATCGTTCTTCAATACGTATCATTTTCCCGTACATAAGAACGAATGAACGCAAATGTCTCGTCTTCTCCCTTTTCTGCAAGCATCGTAAGAAGCTGCTCTAAAAAATCCGATGTTTGGGGATGAATCATCCGCATGGTTTTGCCATGTTCAAAATAATCCAGCGGATCACTATCCTTGTACGCATCTCCCCGATAGATTTTGCTGGCCGCAACCCGGTCGCAAAACATTTCGATCACATACCGCAGGGGCATCTTTACCGGCACAATCTTCCGCGCTGTCGGATGATAATCCGTCCAGTATTCAAAATGATGCCGATTGCGCCCCTTATGGTGCAGCCATGCGGCAGAATAGCCGTTTTCTGCACGCTCCTGCACATTGGGACTTTGCATGCCCTGATAATATTTCGCGCCTCGGAAAAACTCAACAGGAGCATATTTGGATAAATCATGGCGCAGTCCCTGCCAGAAGATACCAGCGCGGCGGCAGTGTCCGATTACCTTGTGACGGTGCTTTGTGATTGTTTTAAAATGCTTGAAGGGATGCATACGGTTCTCCGTTAATATCAAATTAAACTGCAAGCAGTTTTAATAGTAGATTCAATAACCAAATCACAGCAGGAATCGTCGCCGCCGACAAAATCGTTGTAACGGCAAACAGTTCCGAAGCGTAGGCGCTGTCCTTCTGATATCGATGGGCAAACATGGTGCATGCAGCCGCGGTAGGACAAGCAACGGCAATTACCGTTATCGTGATCAGCATGGAATCCACACCCAGCCGGGCAAAGCCCACCATTGCCAGCACAGACAGTATCGGGATCAGTAAAAGCTTTGCTGCGGATAAAAGATACAGCTTCGGCTTTTTGATGCATCCCAGCAGATTGGATCCTGCCAGCGTTGCGCCGGCAATCAGCATTGCAAACGGGGTGTTCATATTTCCCACCGATTCCAATGGCTGTAATATAATTTCGGGAAGAGAAATTCTGAAGAAGAAAAAGGCAAGACCAAGCAGTACCATAAAAATAGCAGGAGAACACAGGTTCTTTATTGCCTGCCGAAAGCTGGTTTTACCCGTCATAAACAGAACGCCCACTGTCCACAGAACAATATTAAATACAGTAACAAACATGGTCATATAAATAACGCCTTCTGCACCGAACACACCTTGCACCAGAGGAATTCCTATATAACCGTTATTAGAAAAGGCCAGGGACATCCGCTCCACTCCTACATTGGGATTGTCTTTTCCCCGCACAAGAAGCAGTGCGGCACCAAGCTGAATGACAAAAGCCAAAACAGAAAGCAGAAATACAATCCCAAGATTGAGC
>CATLAS010000207.1 GCA_949878535.1 uncultured Eubacteriales bacterium
GTGCCGGCTGAAGTGCCTGTAGGGTTAAAATATTCCGCATCGAACTGCAGTCCGGGAAGAGACTGCAAATTCATGAGTACGCCGGCGTTGCCGTAAATGCTGATATAAGATTGGGGAAATTCAACCAGATCTGCATAATATGCACCGGCGCGGACTGCTGCCTGCATTTCATCCAGCATGGTTTGGCTGTCTACCTGCACTGCTGAGATGGACACGTTCAGTAGTTCTTCTACATACTTGTTGCGTCGCTGCAATTCTTGCGACAGGGTAGTGCTGATCGTCTCATCCGGAACGATGGTATTGCTTTTGGTGCTGGCAATTTTAACGGAAGCGCCGCCGTATTTTTCCTTGGAAAGATCCATTTTGAAGCGGGTGATCTGTTTGCTGTATGAATTTTGCACTACGTCAAAATCACTTTTAGGCTCCAATGCTTGTGTATCGGTTCCTGCCGAATCTTTATTATCGGATGGATTGTTCAGGAGAAAAATACCGCATCCCGACAGTATGAGCGCAGTGCAGCAGAGAAGGGCCGCTACTGAACAGATCACTTTTATTTTTCTGTTTTTCATCGTGGAATCTCCGTAATTTAATTGGAATAAATCTATTTATATGAATAAATTTTTGCATTCTGGAGCATAATTAACAGGATTACAACATATATATTACTACAACGCGTCTGGAAAATCAATTGCAAAGTGTGAATTTTATAAGCCTGGAGCTTGCCGGATTTTGCAAGCAGATCCAGGGAAAATATTGCCTGCTGTGACATAAGCTCCTGTTGGGAATGTTAATTCTGTAAATTGGTGGAGATGGAAACGGAGCGGCATGCAGGCGAGGCCGGGCGCCGCGTGAGAAGTGAATCAGGAAAAGTGCGCATAGGATTTGACATAGGAGTCTGATTCCTTCTGAACATCAAAGAAAGGCATGGTCAGTTTATGTTAAAAAATCAAAAGCGAAGTGGATTTGTGCGATGTATGGCGATTGCAGCAGCCATACTGTTATCCTTTGCATCTGGGATCACGGTACTTGCAGAGGATATGAATGAGAATGGCGCATTCGTTCTTCAGGCAGATATGGGACAAGCTCCTGCGGATAATAAAGCATCAGTACGTGTATATATTGACAATATGGAGTATACTGGTACGGCTTTTTTGAAAGATGCGGTCACATATGTAGGAATCCGTGAGTTTTCTCTATACATGGGAGCGCATTCTGTCGACTGGGACGGAGCAGCCAAAGCTGCTGCAATCGTTGCGGACAACCTTACGATTACTGCGCAGAACGGAAGCAAATATATAAATGCAAATGGCAGATATTTGTGGATTCGTGATGGTATTGTAAATTTGGATGGAACGATGTATGTTCCGATCCGGGTCATTGCACAGGCGTTTGACTGCAGTGTTGCATGGAGTGAGGAAGAGCATACGGCGTATCTTACTTCTGGCAGCGGTGCGATCATATCCGGCAGCGATTATTACAGTGAAGATGAGCTTTTATGGTTGTCCAGGGTAATTCATGCGGAAGCCCAGGGAGAGCCCCTTGAAGGGAAAATGGCGGTAGGCTCTGTTGTGCTCAATCGGGTGAACAGCAATCAGTTTCCAAATACCATTTACAGCGTGATTTTTGATATGTCTGCCGGAGTTCAGTTTTCACCGGCAGCATCAGGGACGATTTATTGCACACCAAACGAAGAAAGTGTTCTTGCAGCAAAGCTTTGTTTGGAGGGCGCAAGAATATCCGACAATGTATTTTTCTTTGTAAATCAGTCGACTGCAAAAAACACATGGGTTTCTGATAATAGACCTTATGTGATGACGATTGGAAATCACACGTTTTTTGCATAAAAAAACGACCACACTTTGCATAAATAGAGAAAGCGCTGCAAATGCGGCGCTTTCTCTATTTTAAAAGGTAGCTCCATAGGGAACTCCCGCATAGCATAAATTTGTAAAGGCCCCATAGTCAAGGAAGCTGTCGTATGCACCAAATAAAAAAGGACCCCTTGTGGGGGATTTGTTTTCAAATCCCTGGGGCATGGGTCCGTGAAGCGGAGACTGAGGGATTGTTCCTGCTATCATTTTGCAGGATCTGCAAATCAAAAGTACCACCCGCACAATCCCTCCGTCACAGCAAAGCTGTGACACCTCCCTTTACACAAGGGAGGCTTTGATGGGAAGCGTACAATCTCTCCGTCAGGATCGCTACGCTTGGGAGATCTATCTCCTTTTGCACAAGGGAGGGCTTTGATGAGGAGAGTACAATTTCTCCGTCTCGATCGCTACGCTTGGGCGATCCATCTCCTTTTGCACAAGGGAGGACTTTGATGAGGAGAGTACAATATCACCGTCTAGATCGCTGCGCTTGCCGCAAACCATCTCACAGTAAGTGAGGTGGATTGAAGAGGG
>CATLAS010000208.1 GCA_949878535.1 uncultured Eubacteriales bacterium
GCAGAGCGAGGCAAAAGAGATCTGTCCCCGCGGTGAATATGTAAACAATCATATTCACACTACCTATTCCTTTTCCCCCTATACGCCGACAGCAGCTGTATATGCAGCAAAAAAGGCTGGACTTTCTACGGCGGGAATTATGGATCATGACAGCGTAGGCGGCTGTGAGGAGTTCTTGGAAGCCGGAGAAATTTTGTCTATGCCTGTAACCGTGGGGTTTGAATGCCGCACCTCTGTAGCTGGCACGCCACTGGAAGGGCTGCGTCTCAATAATCCGGATCAGAAATCGGTAGCATATGTAACACTCCACGGAATTCCCCATCAAAATCTTGCACGCTGTGAAGCAGTTCTGCAGCCGCTGCGGGAAAAACGCAATCTGCGCAATTGTAAAATGTGCGATAAGATCAATAAAATTGTATCGCCTTATAATATACATATAGATTTTGCTGGGGACGTTCTGCCCTTGTCTGCCGCTGCACAAGGCGGAAGTGTAACAGAACGCCATGTGCTGTATGCATTGGCTGTAAAAATTGCCGACAGCAAAGATAGAGAAACCGTAATCGAAAAAATCAGCACACTGTGTCAAATGGATCCTGCTGAAAAGTCTCTGGAAAAGCTCCGCAGTGCGCCTGAAGAATATTATTTGTATGATATACTGGGGATACTTAAAAGCCATCTGGTTTCCAAAATTTATGTGGATGCTGACGATGAGCTGATGCATATATGTGATTTTGTACGTTTGGCTAATGAAGTTGGTGGAATCGCTGCATATGCTTACCTGGGAGATGTTTCCGAAAGCCCTACAGGGGATAAAAAGGCCCAGCAATTTGAGGACAGCTATTTGGAACTCCTATTTGATCAGCTGCGTGAAATCGGATTTCACGCTGTTACCTATATGCCATCCAGAAATACCCGAGCCCAATTGGAACGTGTGATGGATCTGTGTACACGGTACGGATTTTTCCAGATCAGCGGGGAAGACATCAACTCGCCGCGCCAATCCTTCTTGTGTGAAGCTATGCGCGCATACCCTCACCTGATAGAATCTACTTATGCACTGATCGGGCATGAACGGCATGCAACTGCCCATCCTGGTCAAGGAATGTTTTCTTCTTCCGTATTACAAGAAACACCGGATCTGCAGCAGCGGATCCGTCAATTTGCCGCATTTGGGCGGGAAATATAAACCATTATAACAAGGAAAGGAATTCAACCGATGAATCCAACAGAAAATATGTATTTGGCAGCAAAAATTGCACCTGCGCTGCGCATGATGTATGCACCCGACGGACGGGCTGCAGTATCCTTTTCAGACACTGCGGGAAATATATCTCTGCATACAGACGAAAGCAGTTGGGAAAAAGATTTTATCGCCTATTGCAGAGAAACGGCAACAGATAAAGCAATTGTAGAAGTCAAAGGTATCGGTTGCTTCACAGTGGAAAGAGAAACCGGTACAAAATCCCTTTCCGGAAAAATTGCAGTTGTTACCGGCAGCGCACAAGGATTTGGTGCACACATTGCAGAATATCTGTGCAGCATGGGTGCCAAAGTTGTGCTCGCCGATATGAACTACGATGGCGTTTGTGAGCGCGCCGCTGCGTTTGCTGAAACATATGGCACCAGCACATTGCCTGTTATGGCAAATGTTACGGACGAATCGTCCGTTCGTGAGATGATTCTGAAAACGGTGCTAACATTCGGCGGATTGGATATTTTCATCAACAATGCTGGAATTGTCCGCGCAGGTAGCTTGGAAGAGATGACAAAAGAGAATTTTGAGCTTGTCACTTCAGTGGACTATACTGCTTACTTTCTGTGTGTGAAATACGCGGTGGAGCCAATGAAAATTCAGCGTGCTCTCGCACCGGATTATATGGCGGATATTATTGAAATCAACTCCAAATCCGGTTTGGAGGGCAGCAATAAAAACTTTGCCTATGCCGGTGCAAAATTCGGCGGGATCGGTCTTACCCAATCCTTTGCATTGGAGCTTGCACCCTATGGGATCAAAGTAAATGCGATTTGTCCTGGCAACTTTCTGGACGGTCCCTTGTGGTCTGACCCGGATCGGGGGTTGTTTGTGCAGTATTTGAAAGCCGGAAAGGTACCTGGTGCAAAAACGGTGGCAGATGTGCGCGCCGCCTATGAAGCAAAGGTGCCCCTTGGACGCGGATGCCGCGCAGAAGATGTAAATCGCGCTATATCTTATATTATCGCACAGGAATATGAAACTGGTCAGGCGCTCCCTGTTACAGGCGGGCAGACCATGTTGAACTAAAATGAAACATGTTATTGCTTTACTGCTGTGTATGGTTCTGGTATTCACGGGTTGTGCTTCTTCTTCCATAAAAGAAGTTTACGGCACATGGTATAACGATACGGACGGCATACGGAA
>CATLAS010000209.1 GCA_949878535.1 uncultured Eubacteriales bacterium
TGTCGGAGGTAGAAAGTCTGAAAGATAAAAAAATACGTGTGCTGAAATTTGCTGCGTTCAGACACGATTTGTGCCCCATATGAGGGCGCATTTTGTCAGCGGCGAATCCAGCACAAATCCAAAGAAAGGCGTGTCCATAAAGATGAGGATTGAATCTAAACAATGCACTGAAGCGGGCGCGATGATGCGATATCCTGCTTTTCTTATAGAAGAAACAGACAAGACCTGTAAGCGGGATCGTGCAGATGCCGAACGGATGACTGCGTTTTATGAATATATGAAGGATTGTGTGCTGGAGTATTGTCGCTCGGATGCTTTTCCCACAGGGGGAAAATATTATGTGGACTATAATGTGCATCAAACGCCAGATGGCTATGATGTGGAAATATTTTTGCGTCTGCGCCTTCGCGGACGTTCTATCGGTAATGCCAGATTGGAACACAAATGGAAGAATGGCGTGCTGGATTTAGAGAAAAATCCTCGCCCCAAAATACGGAAACGAAAGAAACCCGCAGCGCCAGTTCATACAAAGTAGTTAGGCAGGACGTATGTGAGTTTGCTGTGAGAAGTTATTGATTTTGTTGCAATTCGCTAAAAGTTATGGTATGATAACTTATATAATTCAAAGAAAATATTGGTAAAGGGTGAAGCTCTGTGGCAAACGAAACAATAGAGAAAATCAGAGATGCTGAAGCGCAGGCGCTGGAGATTACAGCACAGGCCGGGCGTCAGGCAGCACAGTCTGTTGCTGCTGCCAGAGCAGCGGCGTCCGAAAAAATGGAAGCGGCGCAATTACAGGTGCGCCAAATTGCCGCCGCCGCACAAGATGCACACAAAAAGCAGTCTGATGCATGTATAGACGCGGGGCGCAGAGATGCGCGGGTGCAGGCCAAGAAAATGGTTGCGGCAGCAGAAGAAAATATGAAAACTGCGGTCAATGAAATTATTCGGGAGATTTTTGAAAAATGGCAGTAGCGCAAATGAAAAAGCTGTCTGTCGTTGCCCTGCAGAAGGACGCGCAGCGCCTTATTGCAGATTTGCAAAAGCTCCGGTGCGTTGAAGTGTCGGGTGATACTTCTGCCATTGCAGAAGCGGAAAATATATCTCCTGTTCCCGCGGACGTGTCCCGGGATATGGGAGATCTACTGACACAGATCGCCTCTGCACGGCGGGCAATCGAATTTCTGACAGCTTATGAAACAGGAAAGCATGGATTGTTTGATCCGCCAATGGAAGCCTCGATTGATGATTTTGATAGCGGATTGGATGCGATTGTGCTGGACGAGGTAAAGGCAGCAAATATATTAGCTGCACAAATCGCGGATTTAGAGGGTAAAATTATCCAGGCGGAAGGGGAGTATAATGCATATCTGCCTTGGATTGGACAGGACGTTGCCTTGCCGGCAGATAAAACGGCACATACTCGCTCCCTTTGCGGAACGCTGCCGGTGAATCTGGATATGGCGACGGTGGAAGAAAAACTTTCCGAACTTGCCTGTATTGCGCAGGAGGTATATGCGGATAAATCGGTTCGCGCTGTGCTTTTGATTGCACACCGGGAAGATTTTGATGCGGCGCGAAAAATTCTGGGTGCTGCCGGATTTGCGGTCTGTCCTGTACAGGCGGCAGCGGAAGACGGATATGCATCCGGTGCGGCGGCAAAATGTATGCAGCGGCTGGAACACTTTCGCAGAGATTTGGAACAGCTGAAAAAAACAGCGAAAGAAACAGCGGCTGCACAGCTTGGAGATATAAAAGCGCTGTACGATATGCTCATAACCAGACAGGACAGGCTTCAGGCAAGAAGCCGTACCTGCGAAACGGGAAAAACGGTGCTTATTCATGGATGGGTGCCGACCCGTGCCGAGGAGAACACAAAAACTTTGCTGGAAAAGTACGGTGCGGCTTACAGCTTTGAGGATCCGGGTGCGGAGGATGATGTGCCTGTGCTTCTGGATAATCGCCGTCCTGCAAAGAATTTTGAGTCAATACTTTCCATGTATGCGCTGCCCCAGTACGGTCGATTTGATCCGACAGCGATTATGGCAGTCTTTTATACGATTATTTTCGGACTGATGTTTGCTGATGTGGGATATGGCGCTATCATGGTGATTGGATGCCTTGCGGGACTACATTTTTTACATCTGAAAGAGAGTATGCAGCAGTTTCTCAAAATGTTTGCTATTTGTGGTGTGTCCTGTATTATTGGGGGAATCTTATTCGGCGGCTATTTTGGAGATTTACCAAACGCCATAATGGAAGGCTTTGGCGGCAAGGAAAATACACCCACGCTGGCTGTATGGTTTGATATGGTAGACGAACCGATTATGATGCTGCTTCTCTCCCTTGGCGTGGGCGCAGTGCAT
>CATLAS010000210.1 GCA_949878535.1 uncultured Eubacteriales bacterium
ATTTTAACTTGTGTTGCGTGAGAGCTCCCTTTGCGGGGGGATCCTTTTTAACTTGTGTTGCGTGAGAACTCCCTTTGCGGGGGGCGCTTTTTTAACTTGTGTTGTATGAGAGCTCCCTTTGCTGGGAGAGTTTTTTTAATTTGTGTTGCGCGGAAGTCCCCTTTACGCAAAGAGGCCTTTTTTATTTATGCTCTGCGGGATGCCCAAGGGGGTGTTTTGCGCTCCCCACACAAGGGATCCTTTTCGTTTTATATTTGTATTCCGTGCAGTAGATCCTTACATGGGAGCCTTATAAAGTTTGCGCTCCATGGCAACTTAGTTTACTATGTGGAAGTTGATGAAAACAACTCCATACTTCACGCACAGCAGCATGGTTTTCCAATAATTATTTCACCCTTGGATTCTTCCTCATCGCGAATAATCTCTCCCACACCCGGCACGTATATATGCCCGCACAGGGGATTTTTAATACTGTCAACTGGCGTTGTAATCGTTGCCTCCACCTCAGATTTCTCAAAGCAGAGATCCGTTTCTATCATCTCACAATTTAAAAGCTTCAAATTTTTGCAATAGCATAACGGCTGCGTACCAATAATCCTACAATTTTCAAACGTCACATCCTCACAGTACCATGCCAAATATTCGCCCTTCACCACGCTGTTTTTCACCACCACATTTTTTGCATGCCAGAAGGCGTCCTTCGTATCAAAAATACAGTCCTCAAAAACGGAATCTGTAATGTACTGAAAAGAATACTTTCCCTTCATCTGCACATTTCGAAAATGCAGATGATCGGAACGCATCATAAAATATTCGCTTTCTGCCGTGCAGTTCTCCATCGTGATTCCACGTACTGACCAACCGAACTCCGGCGAAACGATATCGCAATCCTGCATCACTACATCGCTGCACTCCCGCAGTGCCTTGATTCCGTGCAGCTTTGTACCGCGGATATTAATATGATGGGAATACCACAGCGCCGCACGGCAAAGCGCTGTCATTTCCGAAGCAGCAATCTCTACGCCTTCATCGTGCCAAAACGGATAGCGAAGATTAAAAAAGCATTCATCCGCCACAATGTTTCTACATTCTTTAAACGCGCTTTCCCCGTCCGCAGGACCATCGAAAGCACAGTTTTTAACCGTTAAATCTTTCACTCCGTATAATGCCCGTTCTTCATCAAACGTTTTATCTGTAATTATATTCATTTTAACGCCTTTCGTTTTGCAATTATTATTTATGTAGACCTATGAAGTTTTCATCTTTTCTATTATTGTACCATATTACATATCATGTGGCAAGATAGGACCAAAACACAGAAGTTCCAATATTTCTTGCAAAAGCCGCCTAACCTGTAGTATACTGTAAATGGAAACAGCCGCACTGGCGGCAGAATGGAGAAAATTATGTTTAATATACTTGTGGCCGAAGATGACACCGAACTAAACCTGCTGTTCTGCACTGTACTGCGCAAAAACGGATACAATCCACTTCCCGCGCTGGACGGCGAAGAAGCACTGCGTCTTATGGAAGGCGCGTATGTGGATCTGATCATTTCTGATATTATGATGCCCCGTCTGGATGGATTTGCCCTGACGGAAGCAGTCCGGCAGTCGGACAAGCAGATTCCCGTCCTGCTGATTACCGCTAAAGACAGCTTTGGAGATAAGCAAAAAGGATTTTTATCCGGTGCGGACGACTATATGGTCAAACCGGTTGATGTAAATGAAATGCTTCTGCGAGTTGGTGCCCTTCTGCGCCGTGCAAAAATCACAAGCGAGCATAAGCAGATGATCGGCAGCACAATGCTGGATTACGATTCCCTCACCGTTACCTGGGAACAGAAAGAAACAGTTCTGCCACAAAAGGAATTTCTTCTTTTATACAAGCTGACTACCAATCCCGGACATATCTACACACGCCAGCAGCTGATGGATGAAATCTGGGGAATGGAAAGCGAAACGGAAGCGCGCACAGTCGATGTCCATATCAATCGACTGCGGGACCGGTTCCGGGAAAATAAAGATTTTGAAATCATCACCGTCCGGGGATTAGGTTATAAAGTGATAAAAAAATAATACGGAGAGACACACATGAAAAAGCATGGCTTTAAACTTGGATTTTATTTCACTCTTGTAGTGTTCGGAATTATGTCCGCATCCATACTGCTGATTGCCCCTATTTTGGCACTGACTGCCAGTCGGGGATATTTTGCAGGAATGGATCTTATGGCTGCCTTTATCATACTGTATCTGCTCAGTATGGCGACAGGCGTTACCCTCTCCGCCATTGTAGGACACAGAATCCTGAAACCAATTTTGAAATTCAGCGATGCACTGCAGGAAGTATCTGCGGGAAATTTT
>CATLAS010000211.1 GCA_949878535.1 uncultured Eubacteriales bacterium
GGCGGCGTCTTCCTCGCTGCTAATTTCATCACATAAAATCAGTTGCGGGGACAGGGTTCGCACAGCCGTTTCCATTCCTTTCGCTCTCGGATATCCAGACAGCGCATCACAGGTTAGTTCTCCTCCAAGGGAACCGCATATTTCAAAACGCGTATCAATTACCGCTATACGGAGATTATACGGCTGCCTGCCAAGTCTTGCAGCAATTTCCCGCAATGCTGTAGTTTTCCCCACTCCGGGAGGAGAATACAAAATAGCACCGCGAAATCCCTCCTCCACAATAAGTCGGCAAATTCCGTCTGCTGCACCGGGAATCCGATGAGGGATACGAATAGCTGCCGATGAAATATCTGTAACCGACAGGATTTTTCCTCCTTCTGTCACGGCGCGTCCGCATACACCCACCCGAATGCCTCCTTCCGTACAAATATATCCCTCTTTCATAGTTTCACTATGAGAGTACAAAGAATTTCCGCACAGGGAACGTATAATTGCTGACAGTTCGTCCGTCGTAGGGGATACCCCGCAGGAAACATTTTTGTTTCCGATGCTTAAAAACATGGGACATCCGATTCGCAGACGGATTTCGCTGATTCTACCACGATATAATGCAGCAGTTTTCCTCGCCGCATCCGACAATCTCACTGGAAGATATGCCAGCGCCGCCTCTTCATTAAAATCCTTCCCTTTCTCCATTTGCACACATCCTTTCTATTCCTGTCATCCGTGCAGTACCCGGATTCAGTTTAGTAATATATACTCGGACAAGTCGAACAATATAACCATGCGCATGAAAAATAAGATGAAAGGATACAGATAAAAATAGATTTGCCTCCGACCGGCAAAGCCGATGGGAGACAAATCTATTTATTCTTATTTCTTTGATTGTAAAGTATCGATAATCTTCTCCATCAGCCGAGGCTGCACACGTCCTTCCAGCCGATATTCTATACCGTCATAGATAAAATGCGCCCGGGTTACCGGATTCATATCCCCCGCCGCAGAGAACAACGGATACGATACAATGACTGCTTCTATATTACTCTTTTTAGATACATATTCTGTTATTACAACGCCTTCCACCTCATAACACCCGCCCGTGTTAAAATCCTCGTATTCTCCGGATTCATTGATATATGCACTGTAATAAATAGGCGACTGATAGGTGTACTCCCTGTAAAAATCAAAACCTTCCCGCTCGCTTCCATAAAGGGCATCCGGAATTATATCGGCGGAGCTCGGCTGCCGTATGGCGTCCGGTTCTACAGGAAGATCCCCCATTATATAATACGGTGCAATAATTCGTATCCCGTTGATTGCCCCTTCTTCCCCATATGCCGCCAAAACTGTATATGCTTCATCCCACGCATACGCTAAATGACTCTGCAACAATTCCACATTATATTCGCCGGCAATTTCGGAAACTGAATGAAAAGTCTTTTCAAACGCCGCAGTATCCTGATTTCTGTCTACCTGCGTAAAACCGGTAACATCAAACCCTTTTGGTTCTAAAGAGCCAACGATCTGATAGCTGTTTCCTGTTATCCCAATCCACAAGCTTTTCAAGCTATCAGCAGCATAAGCAATCAGATTTGTCTGTAATACAACGACTGCCAATAGCGCAATCATCGCAGCACACACTCCATAACGAACAAATAGGGGCGCCTTTTTTGCAGATGTATTCCTGGGATAGATCTGCGTTTTGCCTTGTATACCTTGCAGGGTTTTCTCCGGGATATGCACTTCGTCCATAGTTTTTTTATAATGTTCCCTGATATCCATTTACCTTTCCTCCATAAGTAGTTTCTTTAAAATTTGTCGTGCACGAAACAGACGTGTGCGCACTGCTGCCGGGCTGAGGCAAAGCAGATCTGCGATTTCTTCTGTTGTATAATTCTCATAATAAAACAGATGCACTGCTATTTTGTATTTCGGCGGCATAGATGCCACCACCTCGTACAAATCCCTGTCCCTCTCATCGGAAAAAGCAGGAATCTCCTCCGCTTTGTCAATAGAATCCACCATTCTTTTGTAGTATGACTTTTTCAGATTTTTACTTTCGTTCACCGCTACCTGGATCAGCCACCTGCGGATATGGTCATCATTTTCAAACACCGTGTCTGTCTGCCATAGTTTCAAAAACGTATTCTGCACAATATCCTGGGCATCATAATACGATTTTGTAGCGTTCAGTGCTGTACGGTATACAACATCTGCAAGCCGCTGCACAATTTCCTGATACTGCGCATCGCACACGCACACCACCTCCTTTTGCTTATTAAGGATCCTCTCATATACTATAACAATTTAAAATGCCTAAATGTTTCAAAACGGGAAATAATTTTTTGTAAAAGTCTGG
>CATLAS010000212.1 GCA_949878535.1 uncultured Eubacteriales bacterium
CGAACAGTGGTCGCCGCACACCGCACCGGCCATGCAGGCGGAAATGGACATAATCATCATCTGCGGATCGCCATTCTGGAACACCGCCACCACGATCGGAATCAGAATACCGAAGGTTCCCCAGGAGGTTCCGGTTGCAAATGCAAGTCCCAGCGCCACCAGGAACATCACTGCCGGCAGCATACTGGTGGAAAAGCCGGTGTCGGTGATCCAATTTGCAACAAATGTGCCTGCACCCAGATAATCTCTGCAAAATCCGCCCAGTGTCCATGCAAACATCAAAATAATGATGGAGGGGACCATTGCTTTAAATCCCTGCGGAATAGAGTCCATGCAGGATCTGAAGGAAACGACTCGTCTGGGCAGGTACAGAAGCAAAGTGAAGATAAGACTTACAAAAGAACCGAGCACAAGTCCGATGGAAGCATCGCTGTTAGAGAAAGCGGTTATAAAATCTGTGCCGTTTCCATCGAAAAATCCGCCGGTGTAAATCATACCTGCAACGCAGGAAATTATCAAAATGATAACTGGCAGAATCAGATCAAGCACCTTGCCTTTGGTTTTAGCAGAAGAGGTATCCGCATCACTAACGCTGATTTCTTCATCAAGTGCTGACAAATCTCCGGTTTCAATCGCCTTGTCCTCATATTTTTTCATGGGACCGAAATCAAAGTTCATCAGGGAGATTGCTATTACCATAACAATGGTAAGCAGCGCATACAGGTTATAAGGAATCGTTTGAATAAATAGCGACAGTCCCTCGCCCTCTGCTGTATAGGAAGAGACGGCAGCTGCCCAGGAGGATATAGGAGCGATAATACAGATGGGAGCTGCTGTGGCGTCGATTATATAGGCCAGCTTTGTTCGAGAAATACGATGCTTGTCTGTAACAGGACGCATCACAGATCCAACAGTCAGACAGTTGAAATAGTCGTCAATAAAAATGATCACGCCCAGTGCAAAGGTGGAAAGAAATGCACCAGGGCGGGTTTTGATTCGCTTTGTCGCCCAGTTTCCGTAGGCTGCGGAACCGCCGGATTTTGTAATCAGGCTGACGATGATTCCGAGTATAACCAGGAAAATCAAAATGCCCAGATTTGCATAGTCGGTCATGACCTGAAAGATGGATTCTGTAGTTTTAACAACATTGAAGTTTGTGAAAAGCAATGCGCCTGCAATGATTCCTATAAATAAAGAAGAATATACTTCTTTTGTGATCAGCGCCAGCACAATGGCAATAATTGGTGGAAGCAGAGCCCAGGGCGTACCGTAAAATTTAGAAGTGGGTTCTTCTTCTGCGGATTCAGCTACTGGAAGCGGCTCATCCGCTGCGAGATCATTTTCATCATTTGTGTCTGACAATAGTGCTGCATCGTTGTCTGCTGTGTCGACTGAGACAGTAGTGCTTGTTTCTAAATCTGCCGATGCAGTTGCTTCTGTTGCGCTGGAAAGTCCTGTGAAAATGCAAACGGATACAAGCAAGGCAATCAGAATGCAGAGCATTTTTTGACTCGTTTTCATGTTGGTTCCTTTCCTTACATAGTATAAAATTTTAGAAGCGAACGAACGCTATCTGTTAACAAAAATATACCATATTAAAAATAAATTGTCAATTAAAACAAAACAAATATTGAACAAATAATGAAAAAATGGACTTTGTAAGTGATATGGAAGTTGCTGCGGGGATGAAATATCTTGTATGTATCGGAAGAATCATGCTGATTCATTTGTGAAAACATTTTGGTAAAACTGTATGTATTGTTAATTTTTTTGGAATATTCCGTATAATTTTTTATGAAATTTTTATGAATCACTTGACAATACTGTACAGAAAAAGTATAATGTAGATACCAATATTTTAGGAGGTTAGCCCATGAAAAAACTATTGTCGGTTTTTATGATGGTAGCTTTGCTTTTGACGAGCCTGTCTCCGGCTCTTCTTGTTACTGCTGCCGGCGATTCGACCGGGGGCAATAATTACGATGACTTCACCGTTTATATGGACAATGTTTCCGTATATGAAGGTGCAGGAAAGGCGAATGTTGGTCTGTACTGGGCCGGCAATACTGCCGAAAACAATCCGAAAGACGTTTCTGGCGCGCAGATGTTTATTTATTATCCTAAGGCTTTGACGTTTACCGGATTTGCTGTTTCTGATGCACTTGCAGAAGACGGCTGGCTGAATACTGATGAATTTGCACTTACCACGTCTGATGTCAGCAAAGTTATTGGTGCACAGGAAACCTTTGCAGCTTGCGGCGTTGAGGTTGCAACCGGCGAAACAAGCGATTATAAGTTTGTTTC
>CATLAS010000213.1 GCA_949878535.1 uncultured Eubacteriales bacterium
TATGCGGGTGATTAAGCTGGAAATCAATTATATTTCCGAAGCGCCTCTTGGAGAGGTATTGAAAATATACATGGGAGCTGCCGGCGATGGCACATATTATTTCAGAACAGTGCGCAGCAACGGCAAAACCAATGTGGAAGCGGAAATTATGCTTGAGGAGATTGGTTGAGATTTTTGAGTGAGCACAAACATAAAAATGTCCCCTGGGCATGTCACGCGCATATAGAACCAACGGCTCCTTGCACAGGAGGTGTCGCGCATGCATAAAAACAAAGGCCCCCTTGTGCTGGGGTTCGCTTTGCGAACCCCAGGGGCATCCCGCGAAGCATGAACATAAAAAGGCCCCCTTGTGCAAAGGGGGGCTCCCGCGGAGCGGGTGGGGGATTGTTAATCTATCCATTTGCAGGAACTATAAATCGACGGAAAAACTTAGACAATCCCTCCGACACAGCTGCGCTGTGCCACCTCCCTCTACACAAGGGAGGCTTTCAATAGAGTGAAGCTTGCACCGTGCGACTTTCTTTTACACAAAGTGGGCTGATGAAGTTAAGCGGGTTTTGGAAGTATGTCACGCAATACCACAAAGTCCAAGGCCCCCTTGTGCAAAGGGGGCTGTCACAGCCAAGCTGTGACAGGGGGATTGTGTTTGTAAAACTATCAATTTAAAGATTATCCAAATCAATAGAAGCGGACAATTCATTGTCCGCTTCTATTAAGTCTCTTCCAGTATAATTACACTGCTGCATGGCGGGATTATTCTGCTGAATGTTTTCCCGCTGGTCAGTTCCTGCCCTGTTATATCTAAATTTCGTGAGGAATTTGAAAGGTTGACTACAACATGCACAGTTTCATTATGCAGACACCGGATAAAATGAAGATAATCTTGCTGTCCTTCTAAAACCTGAAAATCTCCCTCAGAGAAGACGGTGTACCTGCGGATTTTGCCAAGAAGTTTGTAATGTTCCAACAGTGTTTTGTCTTTTTTGCCCCATGGGAACGGTCTTCGGCAGAAGGGATCATGCCCGCCTTCCATTCCCACTTCATCTCCATAAAATATGGAGGGTACACCGTATACGGTAAATTGAATTGTTGCGGCAATTTTCAAAAGCCGGATTCCCCGCATGCGGGCAGCATCGTCCATTTTATAAATTGCAAGCTGTGCATTCTCCATAGAAAGGCTGCCGCCGTTTCCAAGTACGGAAAGAATTCGTTCTGTGTCATGGGTACCCAACAGATTCATCAGACAGTCGCACACGCATTTCGGATAGCTGCTGTATAGCTCTGTCAGCGTCCGCGCCAGCGCTGCCCCGTCTCCGTAAAGAAGAAAGGACAGGATCCCTTCTCGTAGGGGATAGTTCATCACGGAATCAAGCTGGGCGCCTCGAAAATACCGCCGCCGTTTTCCATAGGCGATTTTGTCTGCTGCGTTTTCCCAAACCTCGCCGATAATGATTGCTTCCGGATTAGCTGCCTTTACAGACTTTCGGAATTCGTCTAAGAAAGTATCGGATAATTCGTCCGCTACGTCCAGCCGCCAGCCGCCTATGCCTTCGGATACATACTGGGCGCCGATTCCGGCTGCCCCGGTAAAGAATTTCCGGCATACCGGATTTTCCTGATTGAGTTTGGGCAGAATTTTGATCCCCCACCAGCTGTCATATTCCGTGTCTGTTTTTCCAAAATGATACCAGTTCCGATAGGGTGAATCCGGGTTTCCGTAGGCGCCTGCGCCTCCGTAATTCCCGTACCGGTCAAAGTACAGGCTGTCGTCGCCTGTGTGATTGAATACTCCGTCCAGTAGAATTCGCATGCCATATTCTGCCGCTTTTTCAATTAAAGCATCCAAAGCTTTTCTTCCGCCAAACCCGGGGTCTACTGTTTGATAATCTCCAGTGTCATATTTATGATTGGAATATGCCTCAAAAACAGGACTCAGATATAGAACCGTTACGCCAAGTTCTGATAAATAGGGAAGTTTTTCAATAATTCCCCACAGATCGCCGCCGAAAAATTCATTGTTCTGTACATGGGCGCCGGGGTACGCGCCGTATTGAGTAATATCGCTCTGCCACTCCGGTGCGTACAGGGCGCTTTTTCGTTTCTCTGTGATCTTCCCGCTTTTATAAAAACGATCCACAAAGATATGATACATTACCCCGCCGCGAAACCATAAGGGCGTGGTGAAATATGCACTGTGAATCAGCAGGCGGAATGCTTTTTCTGCGTTTGACGAAATATAGAAATTTACGTTGTCTATTGTATTGATATAAAG
>CATLAS010000214.1 GCA_949878535.1 uncultured Eubacteriales bacterium
GGCGAAACGGAAACCGATCAGGTGATAACCGGGAATGATGGTAAGTTAAATCTGAACGGTTTGGATGACGGTGTGTATCGGCTGCGCGAGATAGAAGCTCCTGCAGGAGGATATGTACTTCCCAAAGATTATATTTACTTCACCATTACAGATGAAGTAGATGCCAAAAATGAAGCTGGCATGGATGGAATTCCTGATAAGGATGGAAAAAATGTAACCAATGAAGGTGCTGAAACTGGATATCTGGCGCTTACAGTTAAAAACTCCAAGGGATTCGATCTGCCCCTTACCGGTGGTATGGGTACAATCCTGTTTACAGCAGGCGGTATTGTTCTTGTTGCAGGTGCAGTAGTGCTTCTGCTGGTCGCGAACAAGAAGAAATCTCGCCGCAGCTAAGCGTAAAATACAACTGAAAAATAAATGAACGGGGCGCAGGCAGCTTGTTGCCTGCGCCCTGTTTTTAAGGGGATTGGCGTTTGAAAAACGGAACGATAAATTTCATCATCATTCTTTTGCTTTTCGCAGGAGCGGCGCTGTTTTTATATCCTGTTTTTTCAAGCTACCTTGCAGAGCTGCACCAGACAGAAGTTGTTATGGAATATGATGCTTCCGTGCAGAAGATGCAAGAAGAAGAGCTTGCAAAAGAGTGGAAAAAGGCAGAAGAATATAACGAGTCGCTTGCAGGAGAGCCTGTGCGTGACCCCTTTTTGGAAGGAAGCGGAATGGCGCTCCCACAGAACTATTTGGAAATTTTACGGATATTTGATACAATGGGAACTGTTGAAATTCCCAAAATAGCCGTAAATCTACCGATTTATCACGGAACAGATGCGGAAACGCTGGAAAAGGGAGTAGGACACCTCAGACAGACAGCTTTGCCCATCGGCGGAGAGGGGACACATGCGGTATTAACTGGGCATACGGGGCTGCCCAATGCGAAGATGTTTGACGGGTTGACAAAGCTGGAAATCGGGGACAAGTTTTATATCCATGTTTTAGGGGAGACGCTCGCTTATGAAGTGGATGCAATCAACGTAGTAAAGCCGGAGGAAGTTGAACTGCTGGATCCGGTTTCCGGTGAAGATCATGTGACGCTTCTTACATGTACACCGTATGGCGTAAATACCCATCGTCTGCTGGTGCGGGGTGTGCGTGTTCCCTATGTAGAAGAAGAGCGAGTTCAGCAGCAGGAGCAGCAGGAAGGATTGTCGCTGCGTCAGCAGCTTGTTCTGCAAGTGTCGATTGTCGGTGGAGCGATTGCAGTGGTTTTAATGATCATGTTGATTTTCTGGATCAGATCAAAGAAACAAAGAAACGCTGCTCTGAAAAAATAGAAACGGAACGTTTGCGGGAAGGGGATGGAACGATGAAGATAGGAAGAAAAATTGCCACAGGGATAGGGATCGTCATGCTCATATGTGGAATAGGACTGTTTTCATATCCATATGTCAGTCAGTTCTTTTTCCAGAAGCAGGCAGACGGGGCTATTACTGCGTTTCAAAGTGCGGTGGCAGAAAAGGAGGAAGAATCGCAAGGCGGCGCTTTAGCAGCAGATGATCCGCTGGAGAGCTTATATCGGCGGATGCAGGAATACAATGAAAATTTGTATCTTACAGGTCAATCTGGGCTGGTGGATCCATTTTCCTATGAACAGCCGAGCTTTGATCTTGCCGAATTTGGATTTGTGGAAAATATTGTAGGGTATATTGAAATTCCTAAAATAGATGTGCGTTTGCCAATTTACCTTGGTGCAAGTAAGGAGAATATGGACAAGGGTGCGGTGCATCTATCCCAGACAAGTTTGCCCATTGGGGGAATCAATACAAACTGCGTGATTGCGGCACACAGAGGCAGTCTGATTGGATATATGTTCCGTAATATACACAAGCTTGCGGTTGGAGACGAAATACAGATTGCAAACTTTAAAGAGACGCTTACATATAAGGTTATAGAAACCAAAATCATTCTTCCGGATGAGATTGACGAGGTTATGATACAGCCAGAGCGGGATCTGGTTACGCTAAGTAGCTGCAATCCGTTGGGGCGTAACTATCAGAGGTATATTGTATATGCTGAGCGGGTGGAGCCGTAGCGTTCAGTCTCCAACCCTTGTTGTATTCATATAAAAAAGTCCTGCTGCATTTGCAGCAGGACTTTGGGTTATACCGTTTTTAAAATTCCGGACCGATGATGCTTTCCAGTTTGCTCTGATGCAGGCGTTCCATACGTTCTGCATACCACTGCGCCCATGTTTGATCCTCCAGGTCCGC
>CATLAS010000215.1 GCA_949878535.1 uncultured Eubacteriales bacterium
CTGCTGGCACAGGAGCAGTGGGAAGAAAATATTCAGGTGTTGTTTGATCGGATGCTCACTGCTGCCAGAGAAGCGCTTGAAAGCACGCCGGAGCTTTTGCCGATTTTGCGGCAGGCAGGTGTAGTAGATTCCGGCGGATACGGATTTGTTGCCGTTATGGAAGGCATGCTGGCTGCTTTAAACGGTGCGCCGATAACTGCAGCACAAACAGAGACTGGACAAAAGGGCACCGCTGATTTTCGCTCGTTTCAAACAGAAGATATTCGTTATGCATACTGTACAGAATGTATTGTAGGAAAAAGCCCGCGGTATGTCGGCGAAAATACCACAGAGGATCTGCATCGTTTTATCATGAAACTGGGTGACAGTGTGGTGTATGTAGATGATAGTGAACTGATCAAGCTGCATGTGCATACAAATGATCCGGGGCGCGTGCTTACAGAAGCCCTTCGATATGGCGCCCTTGAAACGGTGAAAATAGAAAATATGAAGCAGCAGCATTCCTCCTTGTCCGGAGCGGCAGAAACTGCTGTGCCACAAAAATCTCAGGAAGTGCAGCCGGAGAAAAAATACGGATTTGTGACCGTTTGCATGGGGCAGGGAATGGAAGAACTGTTTACAGATCTTGCGGCGGATAAAATTGTATGCGGCGGACAGACTATGAATCCCAGCACAGATGAAATTGTTCGTGCTGTGCAGGAAACGCCTGCGGAAATTGTTTTCATATTACCGAATAATAAGAACATTTACATGGTGAGTCAACAAGCGGCAAGGATTGTAAAGAATCGTCATGTTGTGGTGTTGAATACTACCTCCGTGCCGGAGGGCGTAGCGGCTATGCTGGCTTTTGATCCGGAAGCGGACTGTGCTACAAATGAGGCTGCAATGCAGGCTGCAATTGAGCACGTTACTACTCTTTCTGTAACTTACGCAGTTCGTGACACGAAAATCGGGGAGACGGCGATAAAAGAAGGAGAAATACTGGGGCTGATAGACGGAAAGATTGCCTGCTCTTCTGCTACACGGGAAGACTGCGTGCGTAAAATGATAGAAAATGTTTCCGATGCGTCTGTGATTACTGTATATTACGGCGAGGGTGTAGAAGATGCAGAGGCGCAGGAGATGTCTGCACTTTTGCAGGAGCAGTATCCTGGGGCGGAAATCATGGTGCTTTGCGGCGCACAGCCGGTATACAGCTATATTATTTCCATTGAATAAAATAATAAAAAGAAGCTGTGACCGTATGGTTGTTACAGCTTCTTTTTCTGTATAACCTTTTGCAGTAAGGACCTCCAAGTTGGGATATGATTATTTTAGCGAAAGCCGCATTGGGCTTTTTAATTTTAACGGGATATTGCAGTTTTTTTTCGTACAGCCACATATTTTAATTCTGCAATGCAGTTCCTTTCCTCAAATTTTATCGCGACACATTCGCGTTGTATTCCCACGGCCACGGACCTTTAATCCAACTCCAGCATTCGCTGTCAGTGCCGCCGTGAATGGTCAGAGGACCGTAGTTTGTTTCGTATGCTGCATATGCTTCTTCCAGCAGTCGATTATATTTATTGTAGCATGCAAGGGCTTCCTGATCTCCAGGGTGGGTGTCCAGGAACAGATTGGCTTCTACCAGGGCAAATCCGTATACTTGGATGTCATGCATCAGTGCGTTTCTATCTTTGGTCATCATCAGCGGCACCCCTTTCTCGGACAGGAAGTGGGATAGAAGGGGAAGTCCAATTCTTTGAACAGTGTTCCTTCATCAAATCCATTTTCCAGATCATATAAGTTGCGCCACTCCTGCATCGGAACATATGCCATAGCAAGCGGGAGACCGGCAAGCTGATCTTCCCCGTGAACTCTGCACCGATTGCCGGAAGCACATGCAGATCTTCTGCCGGTGTTTCCTGCTGTGCATCCGCAGTTTCTCCGTTGACCACCGCCGCCTAAGGGACAGCGTGCATGTGAGGCTTCTCTGCTGCTGACGCGTGCTCCAGAGTTTACAGCAGGGAAAGGCGCAAAGGCGGAAACCGGTTTGATATCTCTGGTTCCGTATCTTTGTGCTGATATATCACCTGCGGGGCTGAACAGTTCTTCGCCAACGCGATCACGCGGGGTTCTGTTTTCAGCATTGTAATTCATCTTTTTTACCTTTCTTATTCTGTGCTTTTCTTTTTGCAGAACGGCAAGCCGTTCTTGATACAGTAT
>CATLAS010000216.1 GCA_949878535.1 uncultured Eubacteriales bacterium
TGCATGAGGCAGTGGAAGAACAGGCGGTGAAAGAGAGCTTCCACGGATATATGCCGGAGTGCGGCGCGCCGTTTCTGCGGGAAGCCATCGCCGGATATTACGGCGAAAGAGGTGTGATGCTTTCTTCAGATGAGGTATTTGTGTCCAGCGGCGCCAGTGACGAGTTGGGAGACATATTGGATCTTTTCGATCGGAAGAGCACAGCATTGGTAATCGAGCCTGCATATCCTGCGTATGTAGATGCCAATGTTATGGCGGGGAGAAAAATCATTCATCTGGCATCCGGCAAAGAAAACGGATTTTTGCCGGACCCGGATTCCAGTATTGCGGCGGATATTCTTTATATTTGCTCGCCCAACAACCCTACAGGGGCAGTTTTTGACCGCAAAAAATTGCAGGCTTGGGTGGATTATGCCAACGAGAAGGGCGCAGTCATTCTGTTTGACGCTGCATATGAAGCCTTTATCGAAGATCCGGCTCTGCCCCATAGCATTTTTGAATTAGACGGTGCACGCACCTGTGCAATTGAAATTTGTTCTCTGTCTAAAACTGCCGGATTCACCGGAACACGGTTGGGCTATACGGTAGTACCGGCAGAACTGGAGCGGGACGGTATGAACCTGCATGATATGTGGGTGCGCAACCGCACGACAAAGACAAACGGCGTATCGTATATCATTCAAAAAGGCGGCGCGGCGATATTCACACCGGAAGGGCAGCGTCAGATTCATGAAAACATTCAGGTTTATAAGAGCAATGCAAAGGTCTTGATGGAAGCACTGGATCAATTGGGTATCTGGTACTGCGGCGGAAAGAATGCACCTTATATCTGGATGAAGTGTCCCGGTGAGATGACCAGTTGGGAATTCTTTGATTATCTGCTTCATAAAATCCAGGTGGTGGGCACTCCCGGAGAGGGATTCGGCGCCTGCGGAGAAGGGTATTTCCGGCTGTCAACCTTTGGAAATCCGGAGGATACGGTAGAAGCTGCAAGGCGGTTGACTGTATTGCTTGCAGGAAAGTAGAAAGGGTATCCCTATTTGGAAAGGAATACGTTACAGGTATCTGATAACAAAAAGGCGAATTGTTGCGAAGTAAAAAAATAGAAAAGCTCCCATGTGAGGATCCATTATGCGGCTCCATAGGAAGGGGGCACGCCGTCAGCTTTTACTAGCAAAAGCCTTCCCCAGTAAAAGGGGCTCTCGTATAGCACCAAATATAAAAAGGCTCCCTTGTGCAAAGGGAGCTCCCGCGATAGCGGGTGAGGGATTGTCATTCTTTCATTTTGAAGATTTGCAAATTTGTTGTATTACTTAACAATTCCTCCGTCACGGCTAACGCCGTGCCACCTCCATTTGCACAAAGGAGGCTGATGAATGAAGTTTGGTGCTTAGCGGAAGTCCTTGTACTGGGGGAGGCTTTGGGTCATACTGTGGCGTATTTCCCCTAACAGGTGAGAACTTTATACAGTTCCTTCTCAAGGGATCCTTTTTTGTCTATTTGTTAACCGATCATCTGCAGAAAATACTGATGCACAGTTGTGTCTTCGCTCAGTTCCGGATGAAATGCTGTTACCAGTTGTCGATTTTGGCGCGCTGCTACGATTTTTCCGTCAACAGATGCTAAGACTTCCACATCTTTTCCTACGCTTTCAATATACGGCGCGCGAATAAAAGTCATTGGCACAGCTATTGTATCGGCAAATTTCTCACAGGCATAAAAGCTTCCTAATTGCCGACCGTATGCGTTGCGCCGTGCAGTGATATCCATAGATGCGAAACAGGGCTGCCCGCCGTTTACTTGTTTTGCAAGCAGAATCAGACCGGCGCAGGTGCCGAATACAGGAAATCCTTCCTGTATTTTTTTTATGAGGGGATCCAATAAATCCAATTCATGCAGCAGCTTTTTCATAACGGTGCTTTCCCCGCCCGGAAGGATCAACCCGTCGAACTCCGTTCCCAAATCTCTGCGCTGACGGATTTCAAAATGCTGCGTGCCGAGTCGATCCAGCATAGCGGCGTGTTCAACAAAAGCACCTTGCAGTGCCAGAATTCCGATTTTCATGTGACCAATCATTCCCTACTTTCTTTGTTTATTTTCCACGTTCAGCCATCAAAAGCTCAATTTCCTGCTCATTGATACCTACCATTGCTTCGCCCAGATCTTCTGACAGCTGTGCCAGCATAACTGCATCC
>CATLAS010000217.1 GCA_949878535.1 uncultured Eubacteriales bacterium
GATGTATGATAAGACAGGGGATGCTGAAATGAATCTGGATGATAATATAGTTCCCCTGACTTGGAGGTTGGAAAATGAACCAGATACTTATGCTGATAATGGCAACGGGAGCTGCAGCTGGCGGTATAGACCGGATCTTTGGCAACAAATATGGTTATGGTGCAAAATTTGAAGAGGGATTTATGCTCCTTGGCCCGACGGCCCTTTCCATGGCAGGAATGATCTGTATCGCGCCGGTACTTTCGAATATCCTGGGAAAGATCATCATTCCCTTTTATCAGATGATCGGAGTGGACGCCGGAATGTTTGGAAGTTTTTTTGCCATTGATATGGGCGGCTATCAGATGGCAAAAGAACTGGAAATAAATCCGCAGGCCGGAAGCTATGCCGGTATTGTGGCAGCAGCCATTTTTGGCTGCACCGTTGTTTTCACGATTCCGGTCGGTATGGGTATGATAGATGAGCAAGACAGACCTGCTTTTGCAAAAGGGATAATGCTTGGGATCGTCACCATGCCGGCGGGACTTTTTGCAGGCGGGGTACTTTGCGGACTGTCTGTATTGGAATGCTTCCGTTTAAATCTTCCGACGTTTTTTCTTGCAGTTTTCCTGTTTATGGGACTTTGGAAGATTCCCGCGAAAATGATCCGCATATTTTGCTCTTTTGCCGGTGTGATCCGGCTGATCATTACAGTGGGTCTTATACTTGCCGCGGTGGAATATATGTGCGGCTTCAATCCGGTAAAAGGAATGGCGCCTATAACGGATGCCATGGAAACAGTATCCGGTATAGGGATCGTGATGTTGGGAAGTCTTCCCGCGGCAGAGTTTCTGCAGCGTATACTGAAAAAGCCATTCCTGATGCTTGGTAAGCGGATTGGCATTAATTCTGCAGGAATGACGGGGCTGCTTGTGGGAATGGTCAGTGCTATTCCGGCCATTTCCATGATCAGGGATATGGATGAGTGTGGAAAGGTGGCAAATGCAGCCTTTCTGGTCAGTGCAGCCAGTCTGCTTGCCGCACATATGGGATTTACGCTCAGCACGGAACCGGAGCTTCTGGGAGCGTTAGTCGGCGCTAAATTGAGCGGTGCGGCAGCAGCTTTCTTACTTACCATATGTTTGGAGAACAGGGAAAAAAGAACCGCTTCGGGAGAAAGAAGGTTCGCTGGAGTGAAGGAGAAGATTTAAGGAACATGATTATCAGTGCAAGCAGAAGGACAGATATACCATCCCATTATTCGGAATGGCTGTTCAACAGGCTGAAGGAAAAATATGTATTGGTTAGAAATCCAATGAATCCTCATCAAATAAGCAGAATTGACTTATCGCCTGGCGTAGTGGATGCAATTGTTTTTTGGACCAAGAATCCGGCGCCAATGCTGGCACGGCTGGCCGGGCTGGATGATTATAAATATTATTTTCAGTTTACTTTGAGTGCATACGGACCGGATACAGAACGAAATTTACCGTCAAAAAATAAAGTGATCATACCGGCTTTCCGGCAGTTGTCAAAAGAAATCGGCAAAGAAAAAGTAGTATGGAGGTATGACCCGGTTTTCTTTAATGAACGGTATACGCTGGATTATCATTGTAAGTATTTTGAAATTTTGGCATCAAAGCTTGGAGAATATACAGAGAAGTGTACGGTTAGTTTTTTGGATTTATACAGAAACACGGAACGTAATGTAAAACCGCTGAATATAAAGCAGGATACTTACGAAATACAAACAGAGCTTTTGGAGCGTTTTGTTGAGACTGCCGGAGAATATGGGTTATATATAGATACTTGTGCGGAACGGAATGATTTTCATAAATTAGGTGTTGCACACGCACATTGTATAGACAGGGAACGAATTGAGAGAATCGGCGGTTTTAAACTAAAGGCAGACAAAGATGCAAATCAAAGGGCGGAGTGCGGATGTGTGTCAAGCATTGATATAGGCGCTTACAACACATGCAGGAACGGCTGCTTATATTGTTATGCAAATTATAGTGAAAATACGGCGGCTAAGAATTACAGGATGCATAACCCAAATGCTCCGTTGTTGTTTGGTGAGGTGGAGGATGTGGATGTGATAAAGGAAAGAAAAGTAAAATCACTGATTGAGAACCAGATGAATATATTTGATCTATAATTGTTAAGGGGAAAACAGTGAGTCACGGAGATCCATTTTCGGT
>CATLAS010000218.1 GCA_949878535.1 uncultured Eubacteriales bacterium
GTGTCTACATAATATTGCAGAGGTGTCTTTTTCACGGCTGTGTGACTGTCGATCAGCACAAGCTTGATTTTCATGCGCTCCGGGATTATGTTTTTTATGTAAACGGAACAGCAGTCTCCCGGAGATACATTTTCCCGCAGCTCCGCCAGGCCGGCAAGATTGGGCGTTAGCTCAACGAAAATCCCGTAGTCTTCAATGCTGCGTACAATCCCGGACACGGTGCTGCATGGCGAAAACGCTGCGGCGTTTTCTTCCCATGTACCCAGCAGTTCTCGAAGGGACATATAAATTCTGCCTGTTTCCCGATCAATGCTTTTGACCACAGACATGATTTTTTGTCCTGCATACAGCCGGTCGGAAGGATGAAAAATCCGGGAAACCGAAATGCAGTCTACACAGATCAGGGAGATGATTCCGCAGCCGATGTCCACGAAAGCGCCGAATGGATCTAAGTGTGTGACCGACGCGGGAATGATATCACCAGGGGAAAGTTTTTTGATAAACTGCTGGGTGCATTCCTCTTGGGCGGCACGCCGGGAGAGGATTGCAGTGGGTTTGCCGCGGGTGTCCTGAATTTTCAGAATCTTAAAGCATACAGGCTTTCCTACCCGGGTGATAACGGCGATATCCTTTCCGCCTTCAGGAGAATACAATGCTTCCTCTTTGGGAATGATTCCGGTAGCAAATCCCAGATCCACATGCAGGCTCATATCCGTGCAGTCGCAGACTGTGGCAACTGCTTCCAAAATACGTCCCTGACGCATAGCGCGTTCCAGCATCCGCAGAGAAGATGTGTACAGGATATTTGCATCCGTATCAATGAGAGAGCCTTCGGGGAGATACATATTTTCATGTTTTTGCCGTTCCATATAGTTTTCCTTTCCGTTTTCTATATCGCTTGTACGATACATTTTATGAAGGGGAGCAGGGAATTATAACCGTATATACAACAAAGTGTAAATAAGGAGAAAAGTCTATGAAACTGCAAAGAAAAGCCTTCCGCGTACGTTTTCAGGCGTTTGTTACAGAGGCTGCGGTACTGCTGATTGGCAGCGTCATGTTTGGACTTGCGGTGAATTTGTTTATAGAACCGGGTGAAATCACCATGAGCGGGTTCACTGGTGTTTCCACAACGATCAACTATTTTTTAGGAACTCCCATCGGAATTATGATGATTTTGCTCAATTTGCCGCTTTTGTTTTTTGAATGGCGGCGCGCCGGGGGAGCCGGTGTGCTCCGAACGGGGATCGGCATATTGTTTACCTCTCTGGCAATTGATGGACTGGCGTTTATCCGTTCCGATTTTACAGATCCCCTTTTGTGCGCAGTGTTTGGCGGACTTGTAATGGGAGCCGGCGGCGGACTTCTCCTGACCCGAGGGTATACTACCGGCGGGTCGGACTTGTGTGCTTTTTTGCTGACGCGCAGATTCCGCCGGCTGTCTACCGGACGTGTGATTCTTCTGATAGACGTTGTGATCGTTGTCGGTTCTTCGACGCTCATGCAGCGCTGGACGGGACTGCTCTATTCCTTTGTTGCCGTATGGTGCTATACGACTGCTTTTGACCGGGTGCTGGAAGGCTTTGGCGGCGCAAAGCTTGTCATGATTATTTCCGATAAATATGAGGTAATTGCCCAGCAGATCGCAGATGAAATGCATCGGGGCGTAACACTGCTGTACGGGGCGGGATGGTATACGAAAGCAAAGAGGAACATGCTTCTTTGCGTAATCAAGCGCAGTGAGCAGTATGCTCTGACCAATCTGGCGCGCCGTGTGGATCCGGGTGCGTTTGTGATTCTTTCCAATGCATCGGAGGTGCTGGGAGAGGGATTTGAAGACGTCTGAGGGGAAAATATGCGGTTTTTATTGAAAACGGGGCGGTTATGCTGTATAATATATTGTATCTTTTGATTGAACCCGAAAGGATGTATATAAATATGGAATATTATTTTTCAGATAAGCTTGGAAACCTGAAACCCTCTGCAATTCGTGAAATTTTTAAAAGCCTGTCGGATCCTAACATTATCAGCTTTGCTGCGGGCAATCCCTCTCCTCTTTCTTTTCCTGTTTCCGATATGGCTGCTATCTCAGCGGATATTTTTGCAACTGCTTCTACAGAAGCCCTTCAATACAGTGTGACGGAAGGATATCCGCCCCTGCGCAGCGCTGTGGAAG
>CATLAS010000219.1 GCA_949878535.1 uncultured Eubacteriales bacterium
CCATCATCCTGAACTGGTGCTATCACAAACACGTCAGCGAATGGATACCGAAATTCTACTATGAGCTGGGATTTCAGCAGATCGTATGCCCCGGCACCTCCTGTTGGGATAACTTTGTGGAAAATATCGATATATCCACAGGCAACATCTCTGCGTTTGCATCGCACGCAAAAAAATACGGCGCTCTCGGTATTCTCAACACCAACTGGGGTGATTTCGGACATATCTGTCCGTTTAACTGTAACCTGTACGGCGCTCTATACGGCGCCCAGAAGAGTTGGAATACGGATGCACCCACTGATACGGCATTTGAAACAGCCGCTACTTTGCTTATGTACGATATAAAGGATTACAATATTACAAATGTGTTGCGAAAGCTTGGCAAAGCTTCTGCTGCCTGTTCCTGGAGTAATTTTGTGATATGGCACAGCGCCAATATCCTGGAAGGAAAGAATGAAAAGCTGGGGCTTCATGACAATGAGGACTATGATCCACAGGAAAGCATAAACGCTCTGAAACTGTGCCGGCAAGTTATAGATGAGATGATGACATTGAGGGCAAAAGACAGAAGAATAACCGACCTTATTTTGGCGGCAAAAGGCATTGAGCTCATGAACAAAGAATATCTTTATGTCAACAAAGTCGATGGATTCCGGGACGGCAGCGCGCTTCAAGCAGACTTTGATGGGTGGTTTGCTGAATACAGCGCCTCATGGCTTGTAAGCTGTAAGCCCTCCGGCCTTTCTCGTCTTCAGAATTTTATTCAAAATATTACAAAAATTTAATTCATTGATATATATTGAAGAAGCAGGGCATTTACCACGCCCTGCTTTTCGTTTTGTACATTGATTTCCTATTTCACAAATCCCTGCATGAAATCCATATTCCTTTTATTTCTTAAATAGAGGGGACACCTTCTCCCAAACCTTACCCGCAATGACTTCCACACTGCTATCCGCATCTATTACGGCTACAGTTTCACTGCATTTAAGCTTTTCAAATGCTTCAAAATATTTTTCTCTTACCTTTGTAAGACGTTCCTCTTTCTCGTATAATTCGGTATGAAATCTTTCCCGCTGAATCCGCTCCAATGCCCGCTTTACCGGTAAATCCAAAAAAATTGTCATAGCCGGTCTCAATATCTCCGAACTGATCCTATTGGCATGTATCACCCAATCCATGTCAATATCTACGCCATGATATGCATAGGAAGAAAAATAATATCTGTCAGAAATAACGGATATCCCGTTTTCAAGCTTTTTGCATATTCCGTCATAGGGATTCAGCAGATGATCCACTCTATCCGCAGCAAACAGACTTGCAATTGCCCTGTTATCAACAGATGCCACCCTGCCTGTCATAATCTGATGAATCAAAGATCCAATCGGCGCGTCTGTTGGTTCTCTTGTTTCATAACACTTTACACCCAAAGCAGCAAGCCGGCTTGTCAACTTTTGAATCTGCGTGCTTTTCCCGGATCCGTCAATTCCCTCAAAAGCGATAAAAACACCGCTCGATTGCGCATTCATCTTTTCGTCCATGTATTTTTCTCCTTTATATATGCATATACCATTCCGGTGCAGTTGCAAACCGATATCTATAAGTAATCATACCACACATATATAAAAGCTGTCAAGGATTGCCGCGTGCAAAAACAGACACAGCCGCCTGGTACGATTTAGGATTCCTTTACTTTAATTTCATAAACAACAGGATAATAAAACGGCACCTCTTCCGTAAAAGCATCCTTTAAAGTTACTTCCACATTGCATCCAGGCAAAATTTCATTGAAAGATATTTTCTTTCCGTCTGGTCCAATCAGCTCTGTTTCTTCGCTGATATGCAGCGAATTCAGCGAATCGGAATATCTTTCCGTTGTGCGGTCTACAATCAGGCAAAGTGCACCGTCCGGACGGGTAACAGTTTCCTGCACAACTGCCTCAAATGATTTCTGCGACCATTTAGCAGGTTGTATAAACAGAACCGCCACGGTAGCTGCAAGCACCAGTGTCGCAGCTGCAATTATGATGATTTGTTTCTTTTTCATCTTTCAGACTTACTTTCCTTATGCAACCTGATGCTTTTTAAATCCAAGCCTTGCGAGTGGAAGCATTATGGCTGTTAAAATTGCATATAAGATTGCCCGCATGGAAAGC
>CATLAS010000220.1 GCA_949878535.1 uncultured Eubacteriales bacterium
CGGGAATTAATTCTCTGGGATTTTCCAGCCTGGGCACTGCAATGGTTTCATCCATGCCGGACAGATACGGAAATCCGGGTAAAAATCCGATCATATTGATGGGATATTCTCTGCTGATATGCCGCCGCACAATTTCCCGCATATCCAATCCGGTTTCCCGGGCGATATATTCCAAATCTACGCCAAACCGTCCGCCGTAACAAACGGGGATATAAAAGCGCCGTCCGCCATCTCCCGGTTCGCCTTTGCGGGAACAGCGCATACAGGATACTGTCAACTTTTTTATTTCATTAAAAGAGATAACAAAAGGATCATAACATATGGTAACAGAGCGGTATGTAGGAATAATTTCGCAAATTCCTGCCGCATTCCGGCGGCGCAGCTCTCCGGCAAGCCGAACTGCTGCTTCTCCGGCACGGGGATCCATTTCTCTGGAGAACTCCACTGTAACAGCGCATTCTCCGCAAGATAGGAATTTATATCGCATATGCAGACCCTCCGTTCGTTTTTTATAAAATTTATGCCTCGAAAAAGCCCTTTTCAATGGTTTTTGCAAACCATGTGCTGCATGTATCCTGCAGCTTCAAGGAATATTCTACACATCCGCGCATTGCCGTTACAATTGCGCAGGTCATTTCCGTTCCAATTCCGTCGATTGCAGGAATTGCCCAGCCGTACATATCAATGACGCCGCATTCTGCCGCTTTCTCCATTGCTCGCTTCTGGAAGTCCGCGTCATGGAACAAATCCAAATCTCTTTTCAGATATGCAATCGCAGCCATCATGCCATAACAGCCCCAATCGGATACGGTAGCAGTGATGATATTATCCGTCTTGGTTTTTACAAGAATTCCTGCGCCGCAGCCGCACTCGCAGCCGCCATTTCCTGCATAGGGAATATATTTCGCTATATGATCGCCGATTGCACCCATGCCGATTTCATTGCCCAAATCACCAATCGCGATATTCAGCACGCCGGCGTTGTACAGCTTCTCCCAAAGAACGTCCGTCTTTGCTTCCAGTTCCGTCACTTCTTTGCCTATGGCATTATGATATACCCCATCCGTGTTGGAGCCGGGCGCCTCAATGGAAATAACCGCACGGGGCATACCGGTTCCGGCAAGCAAATGATCTGAAAATGCTTCCGCAGCAGCGATATCCTTAGGGAAAGAAACCAGCGACATGGTCAGCGGAATCGACATAAGCTCTTCTGCATCCGTCAAATGCACACCTAAAATAGAAGCAAGCCCTTTGGCAGCAGGCATACATTCTTCCGGGCAAATCACCACAGGGCGCACACCGAACGCTTTAATAAGGCACCGCGCCAAAAGCATCGTACTGATGATGCCGTCTGTTTCCGCTTTTTTATAGGGACGCAGCACAAAACCGCTGATCAGGTATACAAGATCATCCTGTCGGAGTGTGGCACACAATTTTTTTGCCGCATTCATGGTCAAAGGCTCTCCCTGATATGCCCGCGCGCCTTTATATAATATTTTACACACGCCATACCCTCTGGGATCCAGATTCGCCAAATCATCCAAGCTGCTTCCCAGGTTTTCCAGCGTCAGTTCTTCCTGTGTCATTTCACTTCCTTGCCTTTCTCTCATTATGCCTGGGTAGCCTGTGTCCAGTCAGCTACCAAATCCCGGCGCAGAATTTCCAGAATTTCCGGTGCCTTGCCGCCGACAGGCTTGCCGTCAACAGTAGCAGCAGCCAGGCAGAAGGACCCGGAGCTTGAAACAATGATTTCATCTGCGTCCATCATTTCCTGTACGGTAAAGGGCGTTTCATCTACAGGAATATTATTCTTCTTACACATTTTGATCAGGTTTGCCCGAGCGATTCCGGGCAGGATCAAATTATCCGTAGGGGCAGTACGGAAAATACCGTCTTTAATGATATGTACGTTGGAATGTGCGCACTCCGTTACCCGTTCGCCGCGATGGAACACGCATTCTCTGCACTGCGCGTCTTCGGTTTTCTTTGCCGCCAGTACGCTGGGAATCAAATTCAAAGTTTTTACATTGCAATGGAAAAAACGGGTATCCTCTGCTGTAATCAAATGAATCGGAATGCTGTTGTCCGTAATTTTTGCAGGGGTCAACATAATCCAGATATTTGCAGTCATATCATCTGCGAAAGTGTG
>CATLAS010000221.1 GCA_949878535.1 uncultured Eubacteriales bacterium
GGACAGGTGTCCTCTTCCCGATCTTCCGTTGCAAGGGCCAGCACATCCCCTTCCTGCAGGATATACCGTACAGTGACGAATCCGCCGTTTACCGTAATTCCGCCATCCATGAATTTCAGCCGTTTCAGCATGCTGCTGGAATAGCCCAAATCACAGCGAAGATATTCCCGGATTGTTTTTCCTGCAATGGCGGTGTCAATCTGAATGGTCACGACGGATTCTCCTTTCTCTTTTTATCTCCTGCGGGCCATAGAAACAAGGCTGCAGTATATACGCCGGCAGCAAGTACGAGAATATTGCCTACTATCGTATACAGGGTATGTTCAGAAATCATATATACATCATCCAGAATATAGCCTTCTACAAGAGGCGGCAGATTTTTTGTCACCTTTCCGGTAGGCGTGATGATGGAGGAAATGCCTGTGTTGGCAGCACGCACTACATATCGTCCGGTTTCCACTGCACGCAGCTTTGCGTGGGAATTGTGTTCGTACACGGCTGCGGAATCCTTGAACCAAGAATCGTTTGTGGAAATGCAGATCAAATTTGCACCAGCGCGCACGCTGTCCAATATCAGGGTTTCATAGATGGAATCAAAGCAGATTACCGAACCGATTTTTCCGTAGGGAGTTTCAAACAATTCGGGATTGTCCCCCGGTGTTACGTCATTATCCAATGCAGATAACTGTGAGAGGGGCGGGATCAAAAACATCACCAATTCTCTCAGGGGTACAAATTCTCCAAACGGAACGAGGCGGCGTTTCTTATAAAACGTATTTCCTACACCGGTTTCCGGATCTGCCTGCCCGATTACATTATACAGGCGGCGCTCCTTTTCATGAATGAAAAAACCGGCAATAATCGGAACCCCGGCTTGCTCTGCCAGGTCGGTCAGATATACGTCAAGTTTTCCGCCAGAGCTGTATACATACGGCAGTGCTGTTTCCGGCCACAAAATCAGATCCGCACCATCGGCTGCCGCTTCCAGTGTCAGCTTTTCATGGATGTCTAGGGTGCTGTTTGTTTTTTCGTCCCATTTTTCGGAGGAAGAAATATTCCCCTGCACAGCTGCGGCAGTGATCTGTTCGCCCTGCGGCTGATACAGCACGCAGCGGAGCGCGCCGTATACGGCGTTGGAGCCGAAAACGCAAAGGGCGGCTGCGGCAAATGCGGCTGCGCGTTTTGGAGTTGTATTTTTCGCAAAATATAAAGCGAAGGATAAGAGAGACGCAGTCAGGATCACGAGAAAGCTGACAGCGTAGGATCCCAGAAGAGATGCGCTTTGCACCAAAGGGAGCCAGCCACATTGGGTGAGCGCTAACTTGCCCCAGGGAACACCTGCCCAGGTAAGGGTTTGTATCCATTCAAAAAAGATCCACAGACTGGAGGCGCAAAGGGGCAAAAGAATCGGCGTGGAGCGGAATTGAAATTTTGCACATTTTTCTCTGAGCAGATACAGAAGTAAAAACTGGAACGCGGAAAATATGCCTTGCAGAAGGGGCAGACCAAACCATGCAACTAATATGACCGCCAGCGCACCCCATTGGTCCAATCCTGCAAAATCCAGAGGATACAGTTCGACAAACCAGTAAAAGACGACCAGTCCGTAGCAATAGAAGAAAGAAAGTCCCCTACTCCATGCGCGCCGCAGCGGATGCTTTGCCGGCGCAGGTGCGAAAAATGCAGCGGCAAAAACGAAAGTGGGAGCGATCCAACTGAGAATCCACAGCTGTGGAAATACCATAGGAAGGGCAGTGAGACATCCGCACAGGGCATACAGGAAAAACACGGGTATACGCCGTGTTTTTTTCATGTTTGTTATTGTGTCGGATGTTTTCAAGGCTTGTTTCTCCATGAAAATAATTTTAAAAAATCTATATTTCTCTTGTCAACGCTGAAGGTTTTGCCGTTCAGATACGCCAGGGGCCCATCCGGCACGGTAAAGGTGACCTGATAGGCATACAGCGCCTGATGGGTGAATCCAAGTGCGCGGTCCTGCTTATTCTGGGCGTATTTTCCCTCTCCCAGCAGGGGATATCCCGCCCATGCCATATGGGCGCGGATTTGATGGGTGCGCCCGGTTTCCAGCATACATTCAATATACGTGTATTTTCCAAAACGGGAAAGCACTTTGTAATGAGTGACGG
>CATLAS010000222.1 GCA_949878535.1 uncultured Eubacteriales bacterium
TTTTCTTGTTTTGAAACAGCTTTATAGTCCTTCGGTTGCAGGCGACCTGTTGCTTTTTCCAAAAGTTTCATACAGGGTATACTCCAAAGAAAAGAAATTCCCAAATGCCAGAAAATATAGTGCCCATAGTCATAGGCGATATCCATTGCTTCTTTTGCAGTGATATTTTGATATTGCAAAAGAAAAGGAATCACTTTGGTTGCCGAAAGAATGACGACATGCAAGATGCAGGCGAATGCCAGAGAAAGGAGAACCGCACGCAGCGGGGTATATTGCCCCCATCTGTTCCGTTTTTGCGCGTGAAAGCGCTTGACAGAAAAGCAATATGCAATGAAATAGGATAGCCACAAAAGAATGCAGGAAAATAAAAGCTCTAAAAGCACGGACACAAGCCACGCCAGTATACTTGCCTTTCCCACAACGTTTCGAGTGATATTGTATAGAAAAAGCAGCAGTTCTCCCGCAAACAAACAAATGATAGAACCTATTACGCTTTTGATGCCTGTTTTTTTGCCAAAGTAGGATATGGCGTAAACGGTACTGCATACAGCCAGAACAAATGCTCCGCGGGAAATGAGTTCTGCACAGAAGCTGCTGATAGACGGCAGACAACGCAGGAAAAAGGAGGCCGACTCTGTGACCATGATATCGGCGGATACTGTTTTGTATAGTATAAATAAAATTTTGCCAAGGCAGGCAAAAAGTAGAACAGAGCCGATAGAAATAAGGTAGAATTTTTGTGTTCTGCTTAATTTTTCCATATGGGATCCTTCCATCAGACTTTGCATTATTTTATCATATTATACGCAGGAAAACAAGTGGGTTCTGTGGAATATTTACATTTGACGAGCATATTTGTATGGAAGCGGAATATATATAATCCAGAATGAAAAACGGGAGGTACAGGTATGGCGAAAAAAGAAATCTGTACAGATAAAGCGCTTCTGGATTTTGCAATGCCGGCAGACTATGATACGGTCAGTCAGTTTCTGGATATATTTTCTAAGCGGTATGACTTTATATCCATACAATCCATAGGAGAAACAATCCTTGGTCGCAGGATTCAAATGGTGACGTTAGGGGACGAGGCGGCGCCGAAAAGCGTTATGTATGTGGGAACGCATCATGGAATGGAGTGGATTACAACGCTGTTCCTGCTTCGCTTCATCAACGAATATTGTGAGTATTATAAGAGTGGAAAGCAAGCATTTGGGATCAATCTGGGAACACTGTTTGCAACAAGATGCATCCGCGTGATTCCCATGCTGAATGTAGATGGAGCAGAATTGCAGATTCATGGGGTGGATGAAAAAAATCCCCTGCGTGAGCGGCTGGAACGAATGAGCGGAGGAGACTTTTCCAAATGGCAGGCGAACGCCAGAGGGGTGGATCTAAACCACAATTATAACGCAGGATTTGCCGAATACAAAAAGTTGGAAGCGGAAGAGAACATTTTTGCAGGTCCCACCCGATTCTCCGGTGAAAATCCGGAATCGGAGCCAGAAACAGGCGCACTGTGTAATTATATTCGCTTCAATGGTGAGTTACGTATGATTTTGACATTGCATACCCAGGGAGAGGAAATTTACTATACTTCTGGCGGATATGCGCCCCCCGGAGCAAAGCAAATTGCTGCGCAGCTTGGAAGATTGTCCGGATATACCGTTTCTGAACCGGAAGGGCTGGCGTCATACGGTGGATTAACTGACTGGTTTATAAAAGAATTTGATCGTCCCTCTTTTACCATTGAATGCGGAAAAGGGGAAAATCCCTTGCCGGAGAGCAGGTATTTCAATATTTATGCTGGACTTAGAGAAATGCTGTTCTGCGCTCCGCTGCTGATTTGAGTGATGCCTAATAAGCATTTTGCAGAGTGTTAAACTTTAAAATTCTTCCTATAGCAATGAAAGCTGTTGCAAAAACAAAAAGAAAGGCCCCCAGCAAAGGAACCCGTAGCACAACATAAAACACAAAAAGGTTCCTTGTGCAAAGGGGGCTGTCGCACAGCATAAAACGTAAAAAGGCTCCTTGTGTAAAGGGAGCTGTTGCACAGCATAAAACACAAAAAGGCTCCCTTGTGTAAAGGGAGCTGTCGCGTAGCGACTGAGGGATTGTCTCTGCTGTCATTTTGT
>CATLAS010000223.1 GCA_949878535.1 uncultured Eubacteriales bacterium
AATTCCTTGAAAAATTGAACGGATAATGCAGTAGCCTTCTATGTTTAGCACTGTCTTTTCAAAGCCTCCTTTGTGCAAAAGGAGGTGGCATGCCGCAGGCATGTCGGAGGAATTGTCTGAGCAATACTGCCGATTTAAAAATAATACAAAATGATAGTATAACAATCCCTCACCCGCTGCGCGGGAGCTCCCTTTGCACAAGGGAGCCTATGAAGCTCGTAAAGCTCCCCAAATATAGGGGAGCTTTTTTACATTATACTCGCTTATATCAATCCATGCTTCTGCATTTCCAATACCAGCTTCTCTCGTCCTTCTGTGCTCATGGAGCATAAGGGAAGACGCATTTCATCGCTGCAAAGCCCCATAAGACCCAGCGCCGTTTTTACCGGAATCGGACTTACTTCAGAAAAAAGCGCCCGTATAATCGGATACAACTCCTGCTGCAAAGCAGCGGCATCCTGCAGTCGTCCCGTCTCACACAAACTGCACAGGCGCGCCATAGCTGCCGGCATAATGTTAGATAGCACCGATACAACGCCACATCCCCCTACCGCATAAATAGGCGCTGTCAACTCGTCACATCCGCTGTATATCCCCAGCTTATCCCCATAGGATGCTGCAATCTTCTCTGCATATCCTACATTTGCCGAAGCTTCTTTTACACCACATAAATTTGGGATCGTGCACAGCAGTGCATACGCTCCCTCACTGATGCAAAGTCCCGTCCGCCCCGGTACATTATATGCAATCACCGGAATCTGCACTTGTTCCGCTATGGTTTTGTAATGCAAATATACGCCTGTGTCCGTTGCCTTGTTATAATACGGAGTAACCACCAAAATTCCGTCCGCACCTTCTTTTTCTGCATCTGCCGCATATTCTGCTGCATATTCCGTTGAAGGTGAACCACAGCCGGCAATCACCGGGATTCTGCCATCCACACGCTTAATTGTAAACGCAATCACCCGCTTTTTTTCCTCACCGCTGAGAGTCGGCGCTTCCCCTGTAGTTCCGCAGGGAACAATTGCAGATACACCGTTTTCCATTTGAAATTCAATCAGCCGCGCCAGCGCGTGAAAATCTACTCCGCCGTCCCGCATTGGCGTGACAATCGCAGTAGCACAGCCAGTAAAAGGTACTTTCATATGTAAACCGCCTTTCAAGATCGTAAATATGTAATGAAACACCGCAAGCATGTGTATGTTCCTTGTTTTCAGTATATTCATCCTTTTTCATTCGGGCAAAAATTTGCCTTTGCAAATTTTTTATGATATACTACAGAAAAAACAGTCTGCATATGCAGACTGAATAAAGGAATGGTCACAATTATGAAAGCAATAGAAATCATGGAAGCAGTGCTCGGCAAGGAATTCATGGAAGGCTGGCACGGCATGGTAGACTGCTGTCACGCCGGCAATCCGGAATGTGAGGTGCAGAAAATCGGCGTTTGCTTCGCTGCAACGCCGGAAGTGCTTCGGCAGGCAGCAGCATGGGGCGCTCAGCTTTTGATCACCCATGAGCCTACTTATTATACACATTTGAATGAATTCAAGCCTTCCCTTCTAACAAATCAAAAAAAGGAATTGGTGGACTCCACTGGTATTACAATCTACCGTCATCACAACTCCATGCACTTCCGCGGCGAGGATATGGTAAGCCGGGTATTTCTTGAACGGATGGGCTGGAAAGGTACTTTTGACGGACAGTTAAAATTCACTTTGGATACGCCCCTCTCCCCTGCACAGGTTATCAAAGATATATGCAATGGACTTGGACTTCCCTGCCTGCGTGCAATCGGACGGGATGACGGCTCAGTGCGCAAAATCGCACTATTTCTTGGGGCACGGGATGAAAATACCTATGAGCCGTTTTTCACAGATGATACGGATCTTGCCATTTGCGGGGAAGCATGCGAATGGCAGTTTGGAGAACCGGTACGGGAAGCGGCGCAGTTTGGCATGCAAAAAACGATGCTCCTGCTTGGACATGTGCAAAGTGAAAAATTTGCAATGGAAGCGTTTGCAAAAGAGATTAACGGTAAATTTGCAAACATTCCTGTACAGTATT
>CATLAS010000224.1 GCA_949878535.1 uncultured Eubacteriales bacterium
GCGAAACGCCGTATGAGAACGCACAGTTCCTCCTTTTCCTTTGCGCCGTTATCAAAGCAGTAGACGATTATCAGGATTTGATGCGTATTTCCGTTGCTACTGCCGGAAACGATCACCGTCTTGGTGCAAACGAAGCGCCTCCGGCTGTTATGTCCATTTTCCTGGGCGATGAGTTGAACGCAGTACTTGATGCAATTGCAACGGGTCAGCCTTACAGCGGTTCGGAAAAAAAGCAGATGAAGCTGGGTGTGAATGTGCTTCCCCGGTTTAATCGGGATACGACTGATCGGAACCGTACCTCTCCCTTTGCATTTACAGGAAACAAGTTTGAATTCCGTATGCTTGGTTCTTCCAACAGTATTTCTTGTGCAAATATTATGCTGAACAGTGCAGTTGCGGAAAGCCTGAAAATTTATGCCGACCGTTTGGAAGGTGCAGCCGACTTTGAAACTGCGCTCCATGAAATGATTCGCAAAACCATCCAGGATCATAAGAATATCATTTTCAACGGAAATGGATATGATGACGCGTGGATTAAGGAAGCGACAGAAAAGCGGGGATTGCTTAACTACCGCACAACACCGGACTGTATGCCTCATCTGCTGGATCAGAAAAATGTCGACATGCTCACGTCCCACAAAGTTTTCTCTGAGGCAGAGCTGAAATCCAGATGCGACATTATGCTGGAGAATTACTGCAAGACAGTTCTGATTGAAGCCAACACCATGGTAGATATGGCGAAAACAGAAATTGCACCGGCTGTAGAAGCATACACAATGGATGTGGCAAAGGCTGCCGCTGCGAAAAAAGCAGTGGATGCAAGTCTTACATGTGCTTATGAAAGCGGATTGGTGAAGAAGCTTTCCGTCCTGACCGATCGGATTGCCTTGCAGGCAGATGAACTGGAAAAAGCAATCGTCGCTTTGCATGCGGCTGAGGATATTGAAGCCCAGTCCTATGCAATTCGTGATGTGGTTCTGGCGCGGATGAGCGAATTGCGGGTTGCCTGCGACGAGGCGGAAACACTGACAGCAAAGAAATACTGGCCTTATCCTACATATGGTGATTTGCTGTTTGGTGTAAAATAATTGAATTGGAGTATAACATGCGATTTACAAAAATGCACGGTCTTGGAAACGACTATTTATATGTTTGGGGTGAAGCAGAAAATCCTGCAGAGCTCTCCATAAAACTGTCCGAACGGCACTTTGGTGCCGGTTCGGACGGGATGATCTGGATTTCGCCTTCAGATGTGGCTGACTTTAAAATGCGGATTTTCAATGCGGACGGCAGTGAAGCCAAAATGTGCGGCAACGGGATTCGCTGCGTTGGAAAGTATGTCTACGATAAAGGCTATACGGACAAAAAGAGGCTGACAATCGAAACCCTATCCGGGATCCGTGTTTTGGATCTGCATGTTGTAAGTGATAAAGTAAAAAGTGTTACAGTGGATATGGGGCAGTCAATTACAGAGGAAGATCTGTCTCTGGATATTGCAGGGAAAACGGTAGTTTGCACACCTGTATCTGTAGGCAATCCCCATGCGGTGCAGTTTGTGGAGGATATTGAGCAGGCGCCTCTTACGACACTTGGGCCGGTACTGGAGCATCACCCAGCCTTCCCGGAAGGTGTAAATGCGGAATTTGTGCAGGTGCTTGGAGAAAACGAATTGCGCATGCGGGTTTGGGAACGTGGCAGCGGCGTTACAATGGCTTGCGGTACTGGTGCATGCGCTAGTGCTGCTGCTGCGGTGAGAAAAGGCTTTTGCCGGTATAACACGCCGATTTCTGTTCATCTTGACGGCGGAACATTGAAAATTCAAGTTGCTATGGATGGTACGGTTACTATGACCGGACCGGCAGAAACAATTTATGAGGGGGAGACTGCTGTATGATATCTATAAACAAGCATTATGCTGACTTGAAGGATTCATATCTCTTTTACAATATTGGGCAGAAGGTAAAAGCCTATCAGGAGGAAAAT
>CATLAS010000225.1 GCA_949878535.1 uncultured Eubacteriales bacterium
TGTCATAATTCTCCTGTGCAACGAAGCCGCCCGGATTTTGACAAAAGGTACGCACCTTATTTTTCCATGGTTTCGGATACCCAATGAGCTTGCTTTCGTATAATACCCGATTCACCTTTTCCATTACTTCGTTACGGCATTCTACCCGCACACCGATATCCACTGTTCCAGGCTTATGTGCGATATGATGCTCGGCGCACAGCTTTTCCAGCCAATCGGCGCCCCGCCGACCAGTTGCAATTACTACGGTATCCGCTTCAATTTCCTGAGTCTGCGCTCCCTGCCGTACGATTACCCCGCGGCAGGTCTCACCGGACAGCAGAATATCCTCACAAGCCACACCGAACAGCATTTCTACCCCATGTTCTGCCAGCCATATCTGAATATCATGATACAGTTTCTGTGCCTTTTCTGTTCCTAAATGGCGGATGGGACAGTCCACCAATTTCAAACCTGCTTTTATTGCATTTTTGCGGATTTCCTTAATTTCTTCTCCATTTCCGATTCCTTCTATTCTCGGATCTGCACCAAATTCCAGGTAAATTTTATCTGTATAATGGATCAGTTCCTGTGCTTCCATCACACCGATCAAGCTGGGCAAATCTCCGCCTACTTCATAGGACAAACTCAATTTTCCGTCTGAAAAAGCACCGGCGCCGGAAAATCCGGTTGTAATATCGCAGCCGTTTTTACAGTTGACGCAATGTCCGATTTCCGCTTTTGGACAGCGGCGTTTTTCAACCGGCTTACCTTTCTCAATCATCAGGATTTTTTTGCGGCTTCCTTTCTTGATCAGTTCCATCGCCGTAAAAATTCCCGCGGGACCTGCTCCCACGATAATCAAATCATATTTCATGCAGATATCACGCCCTTTCGTATACTTTCACACGTTCAAATAGGCACAACCAGAAGAAACCAGACAGCGCCGGCTTCGACATATATCCTTTTCCATTTTAGCATGGAGGTGCATATGTGTCAAGTCCTCTATATACCTTGATTTTTCAACCTGTTTGTGGCATAATATATAAAAGACAAACTTAAAATCACAGATAATAAAGGAATTTTTAATATGTATATAGCAATTCTCGGCGGAGGAACCTGGGGTATCGCCCTTGCAAAACTGCTTTCGGAAAACAATCATACTGTCTGCGTATGGTCTGCCCTGGCAAACGAAATTGAAACCCTTGCAAGCTCCTATGTGCATCCCAATTTGCCGGATGTACAGCTTCCAAGAGCGCTTCGTTTCACAACCGACATAGAAGCAGCTGTGTCCAATGCAGACTGCGTGGTTTTTGCTGTTGCCTCTGCTTATATCCGTGCGACAGCTGCTGCCGCTGCAGCATATCTTCCGGATAATGCAATTCTGATTGATGTTGCAAAAGGGCTGGAACCCGGCACGCAGCGTACTATGACCCAAGTCATTGAGGAAGTTCTCACAGTGAGCGGGCATCCGGCAAAAGGACGGCTTGTGGCGCTTTCCGGACCGACTCACGCAGAAGAGGTGGCGCGGAACGTTCCCACATCGATCGTTTCTGCTTGCGAAAATGAAGAAACTGCAAAGGCCGCTGCACAGATTTTTATGAATTCCTGTATGCGTGTTTATACCAATACGGACGTGCTTGGTGTAGAATTATGCGGCGCTTTGAAAAATATTATTGCTCTTGCGGCCGGAATGATCCGGGGCATGGGAATGGGCGATAATACGAATGCAATGCTCATTACCCGGGGTATTGCGGAGATGACCAGAATGGGGCTTTCCATGGGGTGCAGGCGGCGCACATTCAGCGGACTTGCCGGCATTGGTGATTTGATTGTAACCTGCACATCTGTACACAGCCGCAATTACCGATGCGGCGAAATGATGGGGCGCGGTATGTCTTATGCTGAAGCATCCAAAAAAATCGGCATGGTAGTAGAAGGATATTATGCGCTGGAGGCTGCAATGGAATT
>CATLAS010000226.1 GCA_949878535.1 uncultured Eubacteriales bacterium
CTAAAAAATGATCTTTTGCATATTTCCCTCACGCATACTGATGCATTTGAAGCATATATCCAATGCGCCGCAATCTGGAGCGACTATCGTCTGCCTGCTGAAGAAGCGTTCGACATATTTAAAAAGGCTGCAAAAGATTTTCGAACCAAAACGGGTTCTCTGCTTTGCACGGATGGAAAAAAACTGACAGACAGCAGCACCGCATTTATCCTCTGTGTGGAGGATGCCCGTATTCTGTGTGGGAACATGGATCGCCTGTTTCAATTATATTTGGAAGGCGTCCGCATTCTCACGCTTGTGTGGAAAGGACATTCGGAAATCGGCGGAGGATGGGATACAGACGAAGGGCTTACGCCCTTTGGACATTCCGTCGTGGAAGCTTGTTTTGCACTTGGAATCATACCAGATGTTTCTCATGGTTCATGGGCACTTTGCAAGGATGTGCTAAAAATGGCTGAGAGCGCCGGAAAACCTATAATTGCAACCCATAGCAATGCGTATGCGGTGACGCACACCTCCCGCAATCTCCCTGATGCAATATTCAGAAAAATTGCAGAAACCGGTGGTGTCATAGGAATCAGCCTGTGTCCTGCGCATCTGACATCAGACAGCGTATGCACATCTGACAATGTTTTACAGCATATGGAGCATTATATATCTGTCGCAGGAGAAAACGCCGTGTGCCTCGGATGTGATTTTGATGGGATTGACGAAACGCCGGAAGATCTGTATAATATATCCTGTATGGAGTCTTTTTATGATAAAGTGTCCAGGCAGCTTGGAAGCAGAACTGCCGATAAAATCTTTTTTGATAATGCTTTTCATTTTTTGAAAAAACACATATAATTTATATTTTTATAATAGGAATCCAAGAAAGGTATGGAATGTAAAATGAAGTATGTCAGCACCAGAGACACCGCTGCAAATCCCAAAGAAGTATTTGCGGCAGATGCAATCAAACAGGGGCTTGCCCCGGACAAAGGGCTTTATATGCCCACGGAGATTCCTTCTCTTACAGAAGAAGATATTCTCTCTTTGGCAAAACTGCCCTACTACGGTCGTGCGGCAGCGGTTTTGTCCCGGTTCCTGACAGATTATGATAAAGATAAGCTGCTTTCCGACTGTAAGGAAGCATACAGCGAAACCAGATTTCCTGGCGGTGCGGCCCCGCTGGTACCGATCCGGGACGATCTGTATGCGTTGGAACTGTGGCATGGACCCACATGCGCTTTTAAAGATATGGCGCTGCAAATCATGCCCCGTTTGTTGTCCTCAGCACTTGCCATGACAAAGGAAACCAGACGTGCACACATCCTTGTTGCAACCTCCGGCGACACAGGCAAAGCCGCATTAGAAGGATATAAAGATGTTCCCGGAATTGATATTTCCGTATTTTTCCCGGTAGACGGTGTAAGCGCTATGCAAAAGCGGCAAATGATCACCCAAACCGGCAGCAATGTCAATGTGTGTGCAGTACGCGGCAACTTCGACGATGCACAAAATGGTGTAAAAGAAATATTCGCCGACGCATCCCTGGCACAGCGCGCCGAGGAAAACGGATTTTTCTTCTCCAGTGCGAACTCTATCAACTGGGGACGGCTCGCGCCGCAAATCGTATATTATGTCTCTGCTTACTGCGATCTTTTGAACAACGGTGACATCCGTTACGGTGAAAAAATCAATATCTGCGTTCCTACAGGAAACTTCGGCAATATCTTTGCCGCTTATATTGCCCGGGAAATGGGACTTCCCATCGGCAAAATGATTTGCGCCTCCAATGCAAACTGTGTATTAACTGATTTCATTCGTACCGGCACCTATGACCGCACGCGGGAGTTTTATAAAACCATGTCCCCTTCTATGGATATTCTGATTTCGTCCAATCTGG
>CATLAS010000227.1 GCA_949878535.1 uncultured Eubacteriales bacterium
GGGAACTTTTTGAATTTTGCGTTGCGCGTTAGTTTGCTTTACACGAGAGAACCCCTTTTATTTTATGCTATGCAGGATTGCCCTTTACTGGATGGAACCTGTGCAAAAACAAAACATTTTTATTTTTTATCCATGCTTCTTTCTATTGACTTAAAAGGTGCAGGGAAGTATAATAAAATGGTATATATCTTTTTTATTTTGGATCAGTATGTTGTATAAAATCATATAAAGTTGGTGAATTATGATGGATCGTGTTTCTAAAATCAATTATTACCTGGATATTGCTCAAACTGTTTCCGAAAGAAGTACCTGCTTACGACGGCGCTTTGGTGCGATTATCGTAAAAAATGATGTTATCATTTCTACTGGTTACAACGGTGCACCGCGGGGGCGGATCAACTGCACTGATATTGGAGAATGCCCCAGAGATCAAATGAATATTCCAAGAGGAGAGCGGTATGAGATGTGCCGAAGCGTCCATGCGGAGGCAAATGCGATCATTGCTGCTACCCGAGAACAAATGCTCGGTGCAACCTTGTATATGTGCTGTACTTCTCCCACCGGGGAGCTTGTGGGCGGGACATGCTCCTGCATGATGTGTAAGCGATACATTATCAATGCCGGTATCGAGCGGGTGTATGTTCGGGATACAAAGGATACCTTCACCATTTTTGAAACAAAGGACTGGGTTGAAAACGACGACAGCCTTTCCGGGCGGTTCGGATATTAAGGAAAGGGAGTACCTATGAAACGTACAACTGCACTGCTGCTTTTGCTGACACTGCTTTTGTGTGCCTGTTCAAAAGAGGCAGTTTATACTTTTGATCAGGACGGAACCCTGACAGACAAATCTGGCAATGCGTACTACAGCGCGCCTGTAGGATATGAGCCCACCAATCAAGGTGACAAATACGGAAAAATCGATGATGCTATCGGAGAAACCCTGTATCGGGTAGGCGATCTGGATCCGGAGGACTACCTGACTGGCGGGTATTCCGGCGGCACCACATCATTTTTCTACAGCACAGACATAGTTCTTCCTGCTTTGTGGGAAATGCAGCCGTCTTTGTGCTATCTATGCCAGCAGGAAACCAATATTATCACGATTTGTACCATTGGAGATGGCTCCCAAAGCGGCAGCGCAGATGCGGACAAGGAAGTGATTGAAACCATCCTCTCGCGTATGCAGAGTGCAATTGAGACTGGCAGTACGGAATCTATTTGGCCGCGCGGGGATGTGAATGAAACTTATCAGCTGAAATTTTATTCGGATCAGTGGCCGGCATTCTACTATAATTTGACACTTGCCGTTTGTGGTGGTGGAACCTATTTATACGATCGGCAGTCCAAAATTTGTATCAATACGGACGATTTACTTACACCGTATTATGAGGCATCTGCGCCTGAATCTGTTCCGATGGACAGCGTGACGGAGGCGGATATATGAAGATATTGGAAGCTGTAAAATCCCCGCTGGATGCACCAGAGGCAGAGCAGATCGGTCAAATCCCTGCCCAGGAATTCTATTTGTTTGTATGTTCCGGCAATACCTGCCGCAGTCCTATGGCGGCAGCCTTATTCAATCATTACTATGGAACAGATACGCGGATTGCTGCATCCGCCGGACTGTTTGCAGACGGATCCCCGATGTCGGAGAATGCTTCCCTTGCACTGGAGCAGGCAGGGATCATACCTCCAGAGCATATTTCCCGCCCGGTGAGCGAAGCTTTGATCCGACAGGCAACCCAGGTCATTGGTATTACTGCCGCTCATGCGGATAGTCTTATGTGGTCTTGTCCCCACTTTGCATCTAAAATAACAAAACTACCTATAGATATTCCAGAT
>CATLAS010000228.1 GCA_949878535.1 uncultured Eubacteriales bacterium
GGGGCAAAAATCTGGGTAAAAGACTCCCATGTGCAGAGGGCGCTGATGCGATATCCACAATTAAAGAAGGCTCCCATATGCAAAGGAAGCTGATGCGATATCCTAAATAAAAAGGGCTCCCATGTGCAGAGGGCGCTGATGCGATATCCCAAATAAAAAGGCTCCCTTGTGTAAAGGGAGCTCCCGCGCAGCGGGTGAGGGATTGTATTGCTAACATTTTGCAGTATCATAAAATCGACAGTGTAACTTGGACAATCCCTCCGACACGATCGCTACGCTTGGGCGAGCCACCTCCTTTTTGGAGGATTGTCTCGCACCTGCTTTATGCCCGCCATACGGCTTTCAAAACGGAGCCAAGCTTAGGAGTAGTTCCGTAAAGAAGCACGCCTACCCGATAGATTTTTGCGCACAGAACACCAATTCCCAATACGGATCCGGTCAGAATCCCAATGGAAATTACGATTTCATACCACGCTACGGTACTGCTCATGGCAATACGCGCAAACATTGCCATAGGGGACGTAAACGGTACATAGGAGCAAATCTTTATAATTGTGTTGTCCACATTTCCGGAGGAGATGGAGGAAATAACCACAATAAATCCGATGATGAACAAGAAGGTCAGCGGCATGACGGAAGTATTGATGTCCTCCAGTTTGGATGCGGTGGAACCGAGAGCACCATACAGACACGCATAAATGACAAATCCTAAAATCAACAAACTCAGCATGTAAACCAGGATATCCACCGGGAAGTTGAAAATAGACTGTACAATGCTGTTGTCCGCCCAATAAGATTTGTTTACATTATAAAACAGAAACGCTGATCCGAATACCGCCACAAGCTGCACCAGTCCTGCAAGACAGGAGGCAACCACTTTGCCGAACATCATGCTGGTGGGGCGTGCACTGGTAATAAGCAGCTCCATTGCACGGGAGCTCTTTTCTGTTGCAACGTTGGTTGCTACCATCTGACCGTACAGAAGAATGACCATATACAATGCAAAAATCATAATATAAGTGTAAAAATAATTCTGGAACTGGTCTTTGCCAAGATTGACCACATCGCCGTCTATTTCCACGTTGATTGCTTTGTCCGCTTCCTCTGGTGTCATTCCGCTGCCGATCATCGCGTTTATTCGATACAGATTCTGCAGCACACTCCCTGCAATTTCTGTATTTGTGTCATACATGGACAAGGTGTTTATATAGTAGGAAAATGCGGTAGGTGAAGTGATCACAAAAGCACATTCTGCTTCTCCGGCAGTAATCTGATCCTGCATTTCTGCTGTGCTCATATCGGTGCTTTGCACATCATATCCCGGAAATGCAGCGGCAAAAGCAGTTTGCACCATGCCTGCATCTTCTGCTGTTTCCGTCTTTACCAGCATGATTGACTTTTCCTCGTCGCTGCTTCCCTCTTCGCCGGATTGCATAGCATCGGAAATCCGGGGACAGAACATGACTGCGGCAATCAAAAGTGCCAGCGCTACTGTAACGCCCACGAAAATTTTGTTTTTAAAATAGTATTTCAGCTCAAACCCTAAAATTTTACCAAATTGATTCATTTTTATCAACTCTCCTTTATTTGGCAGCGGTTCCCGTATACTGTACAAAAATGTCATTCAAAGAAGGCTCAAACACCTTGACGCTGTCAATATCATATGCGTCCACCAACCGGCGCATCATTGCTTTTTTCTCACTCGGATCTGCAAGCCGAATCATCAGCCCGCCGCCGGCTATATCGGTGCAGCAGTCGCCAAAATCCTTTTTGACTGCCTCAGGATTTTCCGTCTGCACAACCAGACGATCCCGCACATAATCCCGCTTAATATCGTGGAGATT
>CATLAS010000229.1 GCA_949878535.1 uncultured Eubacteriales bacterium
CAAGCAGCTCCAAATCTTCAAAATTGTGCACGCCGCCGGCATAAGTAACCGGCTTTTTTCCCCATCTGCCGAGAAGCGACACCAAAGCGCATTCTATTCCCTGTGACTTTCCCTCCACATCCACCGCATGTATCAGAAATTCATCGCAGTAGCCGGAAAGTTTATCCAGCAAATCCCAGTTTACCGTTTGGTTCGTTTCATGCTGCCATCTGTCCGTAACCACCTTGTAAGCACCGTTTCTTTTTTTACAGCTCAAATCCAAGACAAGATGCTCGCGCCCTACACACTGGGAGATTGTCTTTAACCGCTCGTAATCTATTCTCCCCTCCCGAAAAACGTAGGAGGTCACAATTACATGACTTGCCCCGGCACGCAAAAACTCCCCTGCATTGGCAGGCGATATCCCGCCTCCCACCTGCAGTCCTCCTTTAAAAGCAGCAACTGCCTTTAAAGCCTGCTCCTTCGTCTTTTCATATGCCGGACTATCCGCCGAATTCAGGAGAATCACATGACCGCCCTTCAGCCCTTTCTGCTTATACAGCTTTGCATAATAATCCGCTTCCTTTTCGGACACAAAATTAACCTCCACACGAAGCCTTTTGCCCTCCGGCGCCTCATCACACAGCGTACCGCCGACAATCTGCTTTACCTTTCCATTATGAATGTCAATGCACGGTCTGAATTCCATCCGTCTTCCTCCGTTCCTTTGCAATTTCCTGCTTATGCAACAGTCTTTCTTACAAAACCATGAGCAGCGTTCCAATGCCAATCAAAATACAGCCCATGACGGACTTTGCCGTAAACTTCTCATGCAGAAAAAGAAATGCCAGCACCAATGTAATCACCACGCTCAGTTTGTCTACCGGCACCACCTTTGAAGCTTCCCCCATCTGCAGCGCCCTGTAATAGCAGAGCCAGGATGCGCCTGTCGCCAGCCCCGACAAAATCAAAAATATCCAGCTCTTTCTGCTTATCGCAGAAAGCCCCGTCTGCGCATTGGTTAAAAAGACCATCCCCCACGCCATGAAAAGCACTACCACCGTCCGAATTGCAGTAGCAAGGTGGGAGTTGACGCCGTCGATTCCCACCTTCGCAAGAATGGAAGTCAGCGCCGCAAATATAGACGACAAAATTGCAAATAGCAGCCACATACGGGTTCCTCCGACATCAAATTCCAAACAAAAATTTTCTCCGGCACAGCAGAAAAATTATAGCATATTTTTGCACAAACAACAATGTAAAAACACACTACAGCGCTTTTTCCTTACCAAATGGCAGCAGATTTTGCAATGCATCCGCAGGCGTAATCCTGACATCTGCATTGTCAATGTCCAAAAGCTTATAGCGGTCACAGCCCACTCCCAGTTCCTTCATATAAGAAAGCTGGCGCAGACCGTGTCTGGGCTCTATCCTCTCCACAAGCGCATGATGCTCCTCTTCCTTCATGGCATAGATGATATCCACACAAGCCTGATCCAAAGCCAATTTATACCCGGTTACCGGTTTGCACCGATTGCAGACAAGGGCATCTTATCTGCCCAAAATGCATCTTATCTGCAAGCGATGGATATCACAAAAGAAATTTGCTAAAATGTTATGCAGAGTGAAATAAAAAGGAAGTGACGGACACAGATGAAAGTAAAAATCAACACGGTTTTATCGAAAGCGGAAGAACAAATTGTCATTGAATGCATGGAAATGACACCCATGTTTGAAGATATCAAAAACTACTGTCTTGCCAAAGGGACCTTTCTTTCAGGGTATACCAATATCTCTTCGCAGAAGCAGATTCATAAAATTTGCATCGAAGATATT
>CATLAS010000230.1 GCA_949878535.1 uncultured Eubacteriales bacterium
GTACAATGACATTGTAGGTGCAGACTTTAAAACTATAGATCAAGAAGCTGCTGTACGAGCAGAGGGAGCAAAAGATCTATTTGTTCTTCCCTATGTGCTGGGTGCAGGATTTCCCCATAATCAGCCGGGGCGTCGGGGGGCCATGTTTGGGCTGGATGCAGGTCATGACCGCTATCATATCGCGCGCGCGCTTATGGAAGGCGTTGCTTTCGAAGCGTCTATTGTCTTGGAACAGTTCGCCGCGCAGGGAATGCGCATCAGCAAGCTGATGATGACCGGCGGCGCTGCTCGCAGCGATCTGTGGAGCGAAATCGTTGGATATGCCACTGGCTGCGAGATTTATCGTCCCGCAGAACCGGAAACTTGCTGCCTGGGCGCTGCAATGATCGCATTTGTAGGACTTGGTGTATTTGACAGTTTTTCCGCCTGCCGCAGTGCAATGGTAAAAAGCAACCCACTGCCCTTGCCCGATCCGCACATGTTTGATTTCTACCGGGAAAAAGGCGCACGCTATCGCGAGCTTATACAGAAAATCCTGTAAAAAAAGAGGGAGCTATAGCTCCCTCTTTTTATTGTATAGAGAAAACCACCTACCTGGCAAGCGGTACTAACTGTCACAAAGTGCAAAACCTAATTAGCAAATGGAACTGTTGTAAAGCGCAAAATTTGATTAGGCTCCCTTGTGTAAAGGGAGCTGTCTCCGCTATGCGGAGACTGAGGGATTGTCCAAGCAAAGCTGCCAATTTGAAGATACCACAAGGCTCCAGGGTTCGTTTCACGAACTCTGGAGCCTTTTTTACCTCAATTTCCTTACCGTAGTCGGCAGTCATTATTTTACTGATTCAACTGTGCTTCTACCAATCGATCTACAACCGTAGGATTTGCTTTTCCGCCAGAAACTGCCATAACCTTACCGACAATCGCTTTTGCAGCAGCCTTCTTGCCTTTTTTGTAATCTGCCACAGATTTGGGATTTTGCTGGATTGCTTCCTGCACCCAATTCAAAATAATTGCCTCATCACTCACCTGTGCCAGTCCCTCGCGGACGACCTTCTCTTCCACATCAAAATCTGCTTCCCACAATTCCTTAATCAGTTTCTTCACTGTGGCAGAGTTGATTACACCATCCCCGGACAAAGACGCCAATGCTGCCATACGCCCAGGAAGAATTTTGCAAATGCTGTCTTCCCCGTCTGCAAGTCGCATCACTTCGGACAGCAGCATATTTGCCACCAGCTTTGGATATTTCGTTCCTGCCGCAGCTTCTTCAAAATAATCCGCTAAAACCATATCTGTGGTAAGTACTTCCCCATCATATGCAGATAAGCCGTACTTTTCCATATATTCCTTTTTGCGTGCATCCGGCAAACGAGGAATCTGTGCCTGCAGTTCTGCAATTTTCTCATCTGTCAGCTTGATCGGCGGCAAATCCGGATCCGGGAAATACCGGTAGTCATTTGCATTTTCCTTGGTACGCATGGAATATGTTTTGCCGGAATTTGCGTCAAAGCGGCGGGTTTCCTGAATAATCTTTTCCCCTGCTTCAATTGCCTCAACTTGCCGTTTATATTCGTATTCAATCGCCTTCACAATAAACTGGAAGGAGTTCAGATTCTTCATTTCTGTACGAATTCCGAATGCTTCTGTGCCTTTTTTGCGTACAGACAGGTTTACATCGCACCGCAGAGATCCCTCGTTCATCTTACAATCCGACACGCCGGTATATAAAATAATTGCCCGCAGCTTTTGCAGATACGCCTTTG
>CATLAS010000231.1 GCA_949878535.1 uncultured Eubacteriales bacterium
ATGCTGGATGATTTTGAACGGGAACAGTTTGGCAAAGGTACATATGAAGATATCCGGATGTACTACGAGGCAGATTTACTGATTGTAGATGATCTGGGGGCGGAGATGTCAACGCAGTTTACTGTATCTTGTATATATAATGTAGTAAACATGCGTATCAACAACGGAAAGCCTACGATAATGAGCACCAACTTGTCTCAAAAGGAGTTGCGTGAGCGGTATGCGGATCGGATTACAAGCCGCTTGTTTGGAGAATACAAGCCGCTGCTGTTTTCCGGGGTGGACATTCGTCGGCAAAAACTCGCTGGACGGGGAAGGATATAATCAAATGCAGAAAATCAAAGGTGGAATATGGATAATAGCTGCACTGCTGTTGCTGCTGTCGGGGTGCGGCGCTGTATCGGAAACAGAGCCGAATACAGTTATCGAATATTTATCTGAATCAAAAGAGGTGCGTGCGTATATATATGATAGTGACACTTCTATGAAATTTGCTCCCGATGATGCATTTCTTGCATTGCTTACGGGGGAATGGGAAGAAAAAAGCGGTGGAGCAGATGGAGAAAAGGTATTATCCATTATTGCAGGAACGCAGTATGAAATTTGCTTCTTTTCGGACGGAACTGCGATGATTTATTACGGTTATGTGGACATTCTGGAGCGGGATCGGCAGTATTATTCCTTTTCGTCTAAAGAGAACGTGGACAAGATGCTTCAATATATAGAAGCGAACGGATCTGTTTATGAAGAAACGACAGATGAACATGCGAACGGAAATATAGGAGAATAAGTTTCCAAATAGTATAAAAACGGAGAAAATGGTTCTCCGAATATTAGGAAGGGCATAGGTACTTTAGAAATGAAAATTGGCGTCATGGTTGAATCTTTTCGGAAAAGCTGTCGGGAAGGAGTAGAAGAAGCGGCTGCTCTTGGCGCAGACGGAATTCAGGTATATGCAACGCGGGGAGAACTGGGTGTTGACGAGATTACAAAGGACAAACTGCGTGAAGCGCTGGATATTGTTGAATCCCATGGAATGGTATTTTCTGCTATTTGTGGTGATTTCTATGTTGGTTTTACAGATCCCGAAAAAAATAAAATTTATGTTGATAAATCCAAACGGGTGTTGGATCTGGCAAAAGAACTGAAATGCGATGTGGTGACAACGCACATCGGTACTGTGCCGGCAGAAGAATGTGAAACAAAAGAAATAATGCGCAGCGCCTGCCGTGAGCTTGCCATATATGCAGACACTATGGGCAGTGCGTTTGCAGTAGAAACCGGTCCGGAAAAGGCACAGATTCTGTGTGATTTTCTGGACAGCTTGGGAGCCGGCGGTGTTCGAGTGAATTTTGACCCGGCAAACCTTGTGATGGTAGCTGGCGATAGACCGGAGACTGCAGTAGGCACACTCGGAAAGTACATTGTGCATACCCATGCAAAGGATGGTATCAAGCTGGATGCCTCCCTTCGGAAAGATATTCAGGTTACAATTGGCGGTGAAGCTGCTGGGCATGATCAATTGCTTGCGATGGGACGGGCATATTTGGAACTGCCTTTGGGAGAGGGAGATGTGTATTTTGATACGTATCTGCCTGCTCTTGCGGCCACTGGGTTTAACGGATTTTTAACGATCGAACGGGAGGTCGGAGAGAATCCCACGCGGGATATTCGGCTTGCAGCAGATTTTCTGCGTGAGAAGCTTGCAGCGCTTAATCTGTAAAGAAAATAGCAGTGCTATAGCACT
>CATLAS010000232.1 GCA_949878535.1 uncultured Eubacteriales bacterium
TGAAAGCCTTCCTACAGAAATTGAAAACGCAAATCTCACCGGCATCCGCAAGAAATGGGATGAAATCGAACCAATTATCAGTTACAGCGTCAGTCACAAGGAATTGGATCAAATTGCAGATGCGCTGGCAGATTTGGAATCCCATCACAGCACCGGAGAGACAAAAGAATATCATGCTGCCCGGGAGAGATTGCTGGAACTGGTACGCAGGCTGTCCGAATCAGAAGGATTTTCTCTAAAAAGCATTTTCTGATTACCGGAACGCACTGCCATCTTCAAAAAGCAGTCCACGCCGGTGTATTGTGTAGTACCCATTTTCATCAGGATCAAGTATCTGTGCGCACACCTTCGCAATATACATCGGATTTAGGTAATTCGCACTGTCTGCGCGGGTTATAGCAATGATGCGCACACCATCTGGAAGCATTTCAAAATGGATATTTTTAATAAAGGGACGGATATCCGTTTCTTTTTCACTGCTTTTAGTTTTTTTCAAAATTACCACAGGACCATCAAACCGCGCCGCAAGAGACTGCAAAACATCCTGCTTCGCCGGCACATGAAAATCAATCTGATTTTCCGCCCAAGCAATTTCTTTAAATTGTGTCTCGGGCGTATAGACTGCTTTAATTTGTATATCTGCCGGCATTGCCCGGGACAAGGCTGTCAGAACAGCCCCGTCATCCATTTCGCGAACCAGCTTAATCTGCGCAAACTCCTGTTCCCCGCTCGCGCCTACAGAAAGCGGGGATGCAAAAGTCAATTTGGGAATTGGATTAAAGCCCTCAGTATAATAAAGAGGCAAACCGCTTTTTATCAGCGCTCGCGTAAATGTTCGCTGCACATCTAAATGAGATACATAGGTCATGGCTCCGCTCTTGGCATAGCAAATACGCACCGCACGCACCGGCTTCTCACCAGGATTCACTGCGGCACCCGCACCTCTTGCATTTCGTTTTCCCGCATCCGGTTTCATGGGAATCGCAGAACGGTTCAAAGATCCCAAATGTTCCTCCGGCGCTTCCGCATGTCCGGGACACCAGCGGCACTGCTCTGGGTTTGCCAAAGCGTTGGCGCCGCAGCCGGAACATTGTTCCTTACATGATGGCGTAACAGCAGCCTCCATGGCTTTATGCCGCTCCCGCAGCAAAAATTGTTTGGAAACACCGCAGTCGATTACATCCCACGGGAGAATTTCCTCTTCCCCCATAGTACGATTGGCATAAAAAGCAGGATCAATGCCTGTATCTGTAAACACCTGCTGCCATGCTGCATAATCAAAGAATTCTTCCCACGCCTCCAGTCGCATGCCTCTGTGAACCGCTTCTTCCAAAGCATCGGACAGCCGGCGGTTGCCTCTGGCAAACACTGCTTCCAACCATGACACCTTCGCATCATGATAATTATAGCGAATCTTGCGGTCGGTGATGCAGGAAAGCAAATGTTTCTGCTTTTCTTCCAGCTGATCCGCCGTATTTTGTCCTTCCCATTGAAAGGGTGTAAAGGGTTTGGGAATAAAGCACGCCACACTGATTGTAACCTTCGGTTGCTTTCCTTTACTGCGACCCGGCGTTTTATAATAGGATTCGATTACATTTTTGGCAAGTGCCGCAATTCCTTCTATATCCTCCAATGTCTCATACGGCAATCCGTTCATAAAATACAGCTTCACCTGACTTTTGCCGGCAGAAAACGCCACTCCCGCCGCACGCAGGATATCTGCTTCCGTAACGTTTTTATTGAT
>CATLAS010000233.1 GCA_949878535.1 uncultured Eubacteriales bacterium
ATGACGGCAGATACCTTTGTCATATTTTCCGCAGCAGTCTTATAATCCGGATATACACCCGCCGCGATGGCGGCAGCCATCGCGCAACCAAGCGCTCCCGGTTCTTTTGTTTTGACAACTTCAATCGGTGTGCCGGTTATATCTGCAAACATCTGCACCCACACATTAGAATTGGTTGCCCCACCCGCCATACGGATAGCTGAAGGCGGATTCCGATGTGCAAGGAGCGCTTCTATGTGATGCAGATGGGAAAAACAGACTCCCTCAAAAATGGCACGGAGCATATGTGCGCGTGTATGAAAGTTAGTCATGCCGATAAATGCAGAGGAGGTACACTTTTCATTATAAGTGCCGTACAAAAAAGGCAGGAATATAATATTGCAGTCCCCAGGAGGCAGTGCTTCCACTTCCCTGTCAATTTCTCGATACAGTGTTTTTTTATCTATATTTGGGTTCTCTGCTCCGGGAACAAAATTCCCTATGAACCACTCCAGATTGCCGGATGAAGTGGGGCTGCTTTCTTCAATCAAATAGTATCCGGGAATGCAGAATAATGAGTTATGAGTAGATGACCCTGTTGGAACAGGTTCTTTTGCTATATATTCGTTGATGCTCCATGTGCCGGTAATCATGCAAAGGCGCTGGGGCGTGCTCACGTCCAATGCGATTGCACAGGCGTCAATATCAAACATCCCCCCGCAAACCGGCGTTCCTGCCGCAAGTCCTGTATCTTTGGCTGCTTTCTCAGTAACGGTTCCGCATAGCTCATAGGACTGGCAAAGGGGCGGCAGCGCATCAAACATTTCCTCCAGATCAAACAGGCGCAATAGTTTCCTATCAAATTCTTTCGTTTGCAGATTCATCAGACATGTGCCGGAATAATCGGTCACTTCCGCCATTGCCCTGCCTGTCAGCATAAAACGGATATAGTCCTTTGCTTCAAAAATCCAGCGAGTATTTTCGAGAACTTCCGGATGATGCTCTTTCATCCAGGCAAGAATGGCAACCGGCTGCGTTTCCACTACAGGCTGCAGCGCCAGTGCTTCCGCTCTGGCGGCAGTGCCGTTCGCATACCAACGTTCCACATACGGAGCACCCCGACGGTCTGTTGACGCGACAGCGTGATATGCCGGTTTATCATCTTTTCCCCAAAGATACAAACCTTTTCCATGTCCGGTGCATCCAACCCCTGCAATTTCGGATGGCTGAATACCGCTTTTTTGAATAGCATTTCGAATCGTCCCTGCTGTTGCTTTCCAAAGCATTTCCATATCCCGCTCATTAAAGCCCTCACAAGGCACAAGCAAAGGGGTGTTTTGTGAGGCGGATGCAATTTCGCGCCCTGTCTGATCAAAAATTGCAGCCTTAATCGTGGTACCGCCGTTATCTACCCCCATAAAATACAACATAGATCCACATTCCTTTCTCATTGTAAATATGGACGCAAATAATTATGGGCGCGACGGAGTTCGTCATGCCAATCGTCATTGCCCAAATACCAGAATTCTGCCGTGTACATACGTACGCCCTGCTGTTTGAGCGCCGCTGTTGCCGCTGCAAAATCTACATGTCCCTCGCCAAACCGCATATTGCGGTATACGCCAGGCGCAGTTTCTTTTAAATGTGCCGCTGCAATATGACCCGCACCGGATCGAATATCACCGATTACATCATCGGTAGCGTTTGTAACATTTCCGATATCTGGATAAACCTTCAGATAAGGAG
>CATLAS010000234.1 GCA_949878535.1 uncultured Eubacteriales bacterium
CTTTGTGTTTTTTGCATGTTTCTCCTTTACACAGGGGGCTCTTTTGTTTGTACTCGCGGCAGCAGTAGGAACCTTCTCTTCTAAAATAAAAAGCTGCGGAAAATCCGCAGCTTTTATGTTAAGATAAAACAACAAGGTTCCGGGACACCTGCCCGGGTCGGGTTCTTATTTAGCATTATATTTTTCCAGCTTATCAAATGCATCCCTCAGAAGCTGTACCGTAACCGGATAAGGATTGTGCTGAATATCCGGCATTGCACACACCTTAGGAATCACATCAAAAACTTCTTCCCGGGTTAGCTGAATATCCTCAGGGGAAACCGGCAGTCCCACTGCACACATAAACCGATGCAGCGTTTCGAAAGCTTCATACTGACCATCCGCAAGAAGCAAAAGCAAAACGCCAAATCCAACAACCTCCCCGTGCAGGTGATTCTGTTCTATATGAGGATATGACGTCAGCGCATAAAATATTGCATGTGCAAGCCCTGTATTATAATCTATCGTTTGCTCTGCAGTGAGCAGAATAGATGCAATTCCGGTTGTAACCACAATCGCCAGTATCACCTGTTCCAGTGACTCCGTTGCTGCTCCTGCCCGATTGTCTGCCAAAGCCTCTTCTCCCCAGCGCAAAATGGGATCCACACACATCCGTGCAGTAACAAGTCCCAGTTCATGATAATGGGGCAGCACCTCTCCCCTTGCAGAAACAGAGCTTTCATAAAATTTCGCGTATGTATCTCCCATACCTGCCCACATATACCGTTCCGGTGCAGCAGCCAGTATACTCGTATCAATAAACGCATGTGCCGGCGGTCGTTCCAAAAAGCACGGTTTGAAAAACGATCCGTCCGGGTGATACAAAATAGATACTGCTGTAGTAGCGGCGCAAGTAGAAGCAATGGTCGGAAAAGTATACACTGGCTTTTTCAGCTGCATTGCCAAAGCCTTACAGGTGTCAAGCGCCTTACCGCCGCCTACTGCAAAAATCATATCGGCATCCTGCACTTCTTTTTGCGCAGCCAGCGCAGCAATATTTTCTTCCGATGCTTCTCCGCCGTACCACAGCGCAGGCGGGGCTATCAGCCCCGCCCCCATTGCGCTGCGAATTTTATCTTCCGCTGCCCGCAAAGCCTGCCTGCCGCCAATCATGACAGCCTGCCGACCTGTCCGACTGCATATATCTAAAATTTTATCATATGCATGGATTCCAACCGTATAGGAAGGAAGCGCTATAGAATAATCTGTCATCATATACATTTGCATCCTCTCTGCCGCATTTCTCAGGGAATTTCATACACCGCATGAATCCGTCCCAACAGAATGTACGAACAAAGCGCCAAGTCCATAGGCGTAAGTGTACCATCCCCGTCAATATCTCCGAAAGGTACATCCGCTTGCCCCACAATAGCACGCCGCAGCAATACAAAATCCATTGATGATACATCGCCATCCCCGTTCACATCTCCAATAAAGAATGATCCCATCACTGTGGAATGATTGCTCACGCAAAACGCGCCGGGCATTCCGTCTGCCAGTGTGCCGGATTGCTGTACTGCTGTAATATACTGCTCCTGTATCTCCTGCCCGGACAAACCGGAAAAGAACAGCTTCACATAACTCACGTGCCGTTTCAGTTCCTGCGGAAGTTTGATTTGCACATACCCCACACCGTCCGATTCATATGTTTCTATTTGAATATC
>CATLAS010000235.1 GCA_949878535.1 uncultured Eubacteriales bacterium
GCCGGAGCTTCGGCTGCAAAAACTTGCTGATAAAGCCCAATCCCTGGATACCGCTGTAAATCAGGGAATGCAGGGATTGAAGGAACACTTTCACAAAAAGCGGCAGGAAGCCAAGCGCCGCAGACGGCTCCACGCCGGAAACAGTACGACTTCTGTAGAAACCATGGACGAAATCGACGCACTTATTCGGGCAACAGTCCGCAAGCGGGTCCACCATAAAAAAATTGATCCTTTGAAGGATCAAAAGCGTCAGGCTGAAGCCGAGCAGCGTGCACAGGAGCAGGCGCTTAAGCAGGAACAAATCGCGGCAGAGGATGCAGTCGTTCAAAAACTGCTGGAAGAAATCAACGGAGATATGACAGAAACTGGGTCAGCAGAAATGGATGCTGCTATCCGTGCCTGGGGCGGTATGCTGCGTCCGGATTTGGAAGATGAAATTCCCGAGCTATGCGCCGATGCCGTTGCGGAAATTGCCGTAGCAGAAATAATGAACGAAATCCGGCACAACCATCACTGCACGGCAGCATGGTTTGATTCCCGGGAAGAAGGTGGAATCTATCTGGGGCACGCGCTGGATCTTGCGTCTTTTGAAACCATATATGAACGGTTTGCTGGTGCGCCTGTTGTGCCGGAAACGGAACGGGTATCTGATTTAAGTCGAATCGTGTCAGAATCGGCCAACGTCACCATTCGTATCATCACCGCCAATCTGGATCCGTCTTCTATCGCAGAATATTGTAAAATTCCTGCAATGTTTGGCGGTGCTGGCAGCGGATGTATTACGGAAATACTATTTTATAATCCGAAAAACGGATATGTAAACCCCATAGAACGTGAGGAATATATCGCCGCATGCGCAGCAAAATTGCACCAGCAAGGCGTGCTGCCGTGCCAGATTCAACTGGCAGAACGGCAAGATATGCAAACAATTCTTACCGTTACACAATATTGATAAATCAGAAAGGAGACCGCTCTTTGCGGAATGATTCCTTTTGAAAAACATAACCTTTTTGCGTAAACCCAAATGGGCACATAAAAGAAAAAAGGCTGCGGTAAGCAGATCCGCAGCAGAGGACGTTTACGAGTCACCGGTGAATTTCTTATCCGGCACTGCAAAAATAATCGGTTTTATTCTGCGCACCCTGGTTTTTTATATTGGTGTGTTTGGCATTGTATCTTTTTTGTGTGCAGCCGCCGGGCTGACTACGCAGGTGCACTGGCAGGCATGCTACATATCCTATGGATATATCGCTCTCGTCTGTCTCCCCGTCTGTGCTGCGGCAGCAGCCGCATCTCTGAACCGATATACCCGGTTTATCGTTCCACTGGGATTCGGCGCAGCAGAAATCGGCATTTGCGCGATGCTTTATGGTAACCCGATTTCCTTTTTATGGCACAGTATATTGCGCATATATAATTTTACGCTCTATCATCTTGCCGGACTCCGATACAGCTCCCTTGGAAATTTTATGGTACCAGACGGACTGGACTACAGCAACGCCGGATACATGCATGCAGATCCCCAGCGCTTCTGGGGCGTGTTTCTTCTTGCTGTCGCAATCGGCATTCTTCTAAGCCTTTGCATGCTGAAAAAAATCCGGCTAATTCCGCTGTGCACAGTCATTGCAGCGGTGATCATCCCTGTTTTTACCTATAATATATC
>CATLAS010000236.1 GCA_949878535.1 uncultured Eubacteriales bacterium
GTGCTTCTGCTTCTTGATGAAAGCAGCGAGGAAAATCACGATGGTGTAATTGATACCGCAGCAGAAGTTTATGTAGAACTGGAGCCGGATGCAGATATCAGCCAGCTTACACAAATTATCCAAGATGAATAATTTTACTTTACAGGTTCAACAATGAATAAAGAAACAAGTGAATTAGAACAAACCGCTCTGGAAAACAGTGCACCTGCAAAAATGGATATTCCCCAATATCAGAAAATCATTGAGGCTGTCCTGTTTGCTGCTGGGCATCCGGTGACGTATCAGAAACTTGGCGAGGTTTTGTCCCTGTCTGCCAGCGCTGTAAAAGATATTGTTCGAGACTACATGGAGCAGTACAATGCAGAAGATGCACCCCTGCCCCGAGGAATCATGCTGATTATGTTTGACGACACCTGTCAGCTTTGTACCCGAGAGCAGTATGGATCCTATATCCGTGAAGCCCTTGGAATCAAGCGAGGCGGAAATTTGTCCCAATCCTCTATTGAAACCCTTGCAGTGATTGCATACAATGAGCCGGTGACGAGAGCATTTGTAGACACAGTTCGGGGAGTAGATTCCAGCTATGGAGTTTCCAGTCTTGCCGAAAAGCAACTGATTGAACCCTGCGGACGTTTGGAAGTTCCCGGAAGACCGATTCTGTATCGAACAACAGATCATTTTTTACGGGTTTTTGGGCTTTCTTCTCTGGAGGATCTTCCCAAAGTAGGCATTCCCGGTGCTTCTGCTGTTTTACAGGAAAAACTATTCACAGATGCGGAAAACGGTGAAAGTGAAAAAGGCGCGGAAAAGGACGGCGGAAAGGAGTCATAAGAAATGATTTTTCTTTATGTGATTCTTGGCATTCTTGCTTTGATCGTACTGCTCCTTGTCTCTTATCTGCGCGTGCAGCTTCTTTATACAAATGAAATCTTTACCCTGCATATTTGTATAGGACCCATACGATATAATGTACCGATGCAGAAAAAAGTACGGTATCGCAAGCTTGCAAAAAAGCTGCGCAAAAAAAAGCTGTCCTCCAAAGCTGTAAGCGCTGCAAAAGAGGAAAACAAAAAATCGCAGGTATTAGAGGAATTGCGGGGGGATTTACCCCTTCCGGTATTTTTAAAAAAGCTGAAAGACGTTCTCATTGATGCGGCAAAGCAACATGCAAAAAAACTGCATATTCAAATTGATCGGCTTCGTATTATGGTAGGAACAGGAAATCCTGCCTCTACCGGCATTTCCTATGGAATTTGTGCGCAAAGTACAGCGTACCTGTTGGAATTTTTGGATTCCACTGTGACGCTGGCGCCGCTTAGCAAAGACGTTGTGCAAATCTGCGCAGACTTTACAGGAGGCTGGGATGCTGATATAAAAGGAACAGTCAAAATTCGTGTGATTCATCTGCTGCAAGCGCTTCTTACAGTATTCTTTTCGCTAAAGTCCAATATAAACCCGGATTTTGGCACGTAGCAGCAGTTTGATAATAAAGTTTAAATTCTTTTTCCAGAAAGGAACGGTAAAATATGAGCGACAACAAAATGAGTGAGATCATTCGTGCTTCTGTAGAGGGGTTGAAATCTTCCTTTGACGCCAATACGATTATTGGAGAAGCAATCACCACGGCAAACGGAACCGTTGTAATTCC
>CATLAS010000237.1 GCA_949878535.1 uncultured Eubacteriales bacterium
TGAAAAAGATGGGCATAGAGTGTACCGTAGTAAATCCGGATGCACCCACAGAAGAGCTTGATGCCGCATTTCAGGAAAATACGAGATGTGTCTTGGCGGAGACGCTGGCAAATCCGGCATTGGTGGTGCTGGATATTGAAAAATTTGCAAAACTGGCACACAGGCACGGGGTTCCGCTGATTGTAGACAATACCTTTGCAACGCCCATAAACTGCAACCCTTTCCGGTGGGGGGCGGACATTGTGACGCATTCTACGACAAAATACATGGACGGTCATGCCATGACGGTCGGAGGCGCCATTGTGGATTCCGGCAATTTTGACTGGACAAAATATCCGGATAAGTATGCCGGTCTCTGTAAGCCGGATGAATCTTATCATGGCGTTGTGTATACGGAAAAATTTCAGAAAGCGGCATACATAACCAAAGCGACAGTACAGCTTATGCGTGATTTGGGTTCGATTCAGTCTCCCCAGAATGCGTTTCTTTTAAATGTCGGTCTGGAAACGCTGCCGCTTCGCATGGAAAGACATTGCGCCAATGCGCAGAAGACTGCGGAATATCTGGAAACACATTCCAAAGTGGCATGGGTGAATTATCCGGGACTGCAGGGAAATAAATATCACGCGCTTGCAGAGAAATATATGCCGAACGGTTCCTGCGGCGTCATCAGTTTCGGGCTCAAGGGCGGCAGAAAGGCAGCCGGCGAAATGATGGACAAGTTTAAGCTTGCGGCGATTGTAACGCACGTGGCAGATGCGCGGACCTGTGTTCTGCATCCGGCAAGCCATACGCACCGTCAGATGACGGACGAGCAGCTTTTGGCAGCGGGAGTTGCACCGGACTTAATTCGGTTTTCCGTGGGGCTTGAGCATATAGAAGATATTATTGCAGATTTGGATCAGGCTCTTTCCTGCATTTAATAGGTCAAATTGATTTTTGCGTCCGCCAAAGCGGATAAGGAGTGTCAAAATGGATAAACTGGCAATTGTAGTTCCCTGTTACAATGAAGAGGAAGTGCTGCAGCTTGCATCAAAGACCTTACGAGACGTGCTGGATTTGCTGATTGAAAAGGGGAAGATAGCGGCTGACAGCTTTATCCTGTTTGTGAATGATGGAAGCAAGGACAGGACATGGGAGCTGATTGAAAAGGAACATGCCCAGTATGCGCAGGTTCGGGGACTGAAGCTTGCAGGCAACGTGGGACATCAGAACGCTCTGACGGCGGGACTGCTTACTGCAATGGATATGTGTGATGTCACAGTTTCTATCGATGCGGATTTGCAGGATGATGTAAATGTGATTGAAGAAATGGTGGATAAATTTCATGAAGGCAAGGACATTGTATACGGCGTACGGAGCAGCAGGAAAAAGGATTCTTTCTTCAAGCGTTCTACCGCGCAGGGATTTTATCGTTTTATGTCCCTGATGGGAGTCAAAACCATATATAATCATGCGGATTTCAGACTGATGAGCAGGCGGGCTGTGGAACAATTTTCACGATATGAAGAAAGCAACCTGTTTCTTCGGGGGATGGTGCCTTTGATTGGATATGAGACAGATTCCGTCTACTATGAAAGAAGGGAGCGCGCGGCAGGAGAATCTAAGTATCCGTTTAAAAAGATGCTGGCGCTTGCTTTAAATGG
>CATLAS010000238.1 GCA_949878535.1 uncultured Eubacteriales bacterium
CGCAGCATATGCAGCCACAATGTAAATCGGCTGATCCATGCGAATTGCATACAAAGCAAGGGTAATTCCCACTCCAAGCTTACATACCGCTTCCGTCAGCTGTGAAACAGCTGTAGGAAGCATAGACTGATACCCCTGGAAATATCCCCGCAAAGCGCTGGATATACAGATAAAGAAAAGCGTAGGCGCGATTGCCATAATACAATACTTGGTATTTCCGGCACCGATCATAGTCGACAACGGCCCTGCCCCCAGCAGCATCACCAACATACCTACAACGCCGATGACAAAAAAGAGGATCAGCGACACCCGCAAAATCCGTTTTACCTGCCGGATTTTGCCTGCGGCACGGCTGTCCGCAACCATAATAGATATGGCAGTGGGCAGTCCCGCTGTAGAAACCATATACAAATATGTATAAATCGTATATGCAGCATTATAATATCCCATGCCCTCATCACCTACAATGTGATTCATGGGAATCTTAAACATTAAGCCAATCGCCTTCACAATAAGATTTGACACAGTCAAAATCAGCACGCCGGAAAAAAATAATTTTGTGCTGCTATGCGCTTTTCCTCCATTGCCGCCCTTTCCGGAACGGATGGATCCACCTGCATTTTCTCTCACAACAATATCCTTTCGCTATGTAGGGCATACGCCCATTAGATTATAAATTCTCTGAACACAGAACGCATGGGAATCATAGACACATCCACAGCACTTTCCGAAAACTGCCGGAGCCGTCCGCGCAAATCCTGTATCCAGTCATAATGGGGACCATCTCCCGGATAATCGTCCGTGATCCGTAAAAAATATCTGCCAATTAAAAAAATCTCATATGGCAGCATAGAATTGATAACGTAATCACAGCCGCTCACATATGGAAAAATATTTTTCTCCTCATTGCTGCGGACCGAATCCCACAGCGCCATGGTGTAGTGGGGAGAAGAATCCCTATGATAAAAGTCCCGAACAATCCGACGCATCAGCCGGATTTCGTTTTTATCAAATGCCGTTCCACAAACATTGGCGCCCTGCTCCACACTGATATAAATACTTTTATGTCCGAATGGCTCCAGTATCCGGGTAATCTGCGGATATATTGCCTGTATCCCTTCAAACACATAAATATCGCGCTCATCCGGCTGATATTCCGTATAAGCAACCCGCTTGCGCAGAGGAAAATCAAAGGTTGGCAAAAGTACTTTTTCTCCTGCGGCAATCGCCTGCACTGCAGAAGCAAAATAAGCAAGATCCAAAGAATCCGCACCTTCAAAGTCTGTAATGCCTCGGCGCTTCATTTCATCGCTGTCCAAATAAAAATCATCTATGGAAAGCACCCGTGCCCGCCGACCCGCGCGCTCGATTTCCCCAGTCAGCTTTGCTGCAGTGGTAGTCTTTCCAGAGCAGGACGGACCGGACAAGGTCACGCATCGAAGATCCGACAGCCCGGCTATTTCCGTAGAAATCGCATGCAGCCGCGCCTCAAACTGTTCTTCGCACCTGCTGCAAAATGCAGCCGCCTCCTCTTTTGTATTATATATACGATCTATTTCAATCATAAATGCAATTATTTCTCCCTAAAGTTTCTATAAAAATCCGATGCAGACTGATAAAGCTGCTCTGCCTTCCCCTGCACAT
>CATLAS010000239.1 GCA_949878535.1 uncultured Eubacteriales bacterium
ATCTCCTGTAATCTGACGAACTGTGATAGAATCACCCTCTTTAAATTCCTCATTATCCAATAAAAGCACTGTGTCCGAAATAAACACAGTATTTTTTGATCGCCCGTTCACATATACCACACTGTATTTCGTAAAGTTTTCACCTACAATATAATACCGATCCTCAATAAAGGTTACATGCTGTATTTTCACATCCCGGTATCCCATATGCATTTCAACCGGCGTGTATTCCCCTCCTCCACCGTACGCCAGCATATCACCATACAGCAGATCATATTGCAACATCCGAAGCGCATTTAGATAATCATCGTTTTCCGAATACTTTTGATGCATCTTTGTCAGCAGCCCGTTTTCAATTCCCAGACTGTCCAATACCAACGCCGACAGTTGATATGCCTGAATATCCTGGGACTGCTTCTCCGATGCAAAATTTGTCCATACGACATATTCGCTAATATACTTGCTATCTACCGACAAATCCTGCACATCATATTCCAAACTGGGCTGATGGTCTCCATATAGCACAAGCACGCAATCTTCATCCAATGCAGACAGCGCATCTATCAGTTCCCCAACAAAACGATCCATTTCCCAAAGCTGATAAGCATAATATGCAAACTGATGCCGGAGCGCTTCATCAGAAATTCCATTGATCTGGATCAACTTTTCATCCGGGACCGGTTCTGTGGGATATTTTCCATGTCCCTGCACGCTGACGGCGAAAACGAAATCCTTTCCCTGTGTAGAATGCATCACATCTATAATCTGCTCCGTAAGGCAGGAATCCTTTGCCCATCCAAGAGAATTGGTTGGATACCCACTCATATATTCCAACGGCGTAAAGGTATCGAAGCCTAAATTTTTATAGGCAGTATGCCGACTGTAGAAAGTACCAGTATTGTTATGAAATCCGTGACAGGTATATCCCAGCGCGCGGAGGTTATAGCAAATACTTTCACAGCTTTTCTCCTGCAAAACTGTCTTAAAAGGATATTCGCCCGTTCCAAAATCGTCCAGATTCATTCCTGTAAGCACTTCAAATTCTGTATTGGCTGTGCCTGCGCCTACAGACGGCACATACATTTTTCCACTGGTGCAGGTTTCTTTCAGCTTTGTAAAATTTGGTACAGGATTTGTTGCAAAAGTCAATTTGGAAAATAAATTGATATCCATAAAGGATTCCAGCTGTACCATAATTATATTTGGCTTTTTATCCGGCTCCTGATTTTTTTCACTTCCTATGGAGGAGAGAATCTCCTCTATTGTATATGCGGAATAATCTTCCGGCTCTGAAATCCCCCGGTCAAATATACTTCTGGAAAAACAGTAGGTAAAACCGTAAGTGTCGTATGCTTCATTCAAATCTGTAAGATTAGACGGAATATACTGAAATACAGAAAGGCAAATGATCAGTACTGTACCAAACACAGCAAAGCTGCCAAAAGCGACAGCGGCTGCCGCAGGGCGCACCGGAGATTTCGGGCTTTTAATAAACAGAAGAACCATTGCGGCAATTGCCAGTATAATTGCTGCCACGCATAAAATGATTTGTATTACAGTGAGATAAATATTAACAATAGATATGCCAGTACGCAA
>CATLAS010000240.1 GCA_949878535.1 uncultured Eubacteriales bacterium
GGGCTTGATTTTATTCAGTAATCCTTTTTTACAGGTCTCTGTGCAGGCATAACAATGCGAAATGCCCCTTTCGGAAGAGCACCTCTTGTTTTCGCACTTATCCGCATCGGGACATCCATCCGACCCGCAGCCATCACATATCACGTTCTCAGAGCACAAACAGCACGCAAGGCCACATCGTGCAACACCTAGTTCTCGCCGCATTTCCCCACCCCACCAAATCTTTTTACTGGATCGCGTCCTTCAGAGCTTTGCCAGCTTTGAATACCGGAGCTTTAGACGCAGCAATCTCGACAGGTTCCTTTGTCCGTGGGTTCCGGCCGGTGCGGGCCGCACGGGTCTTGACTTCAAAAGAGCCAAACCCGACCAGCTGAACTTTATCCTCCGCCTTGAGCGCATTCTCCACAACTCCAGTAAATGCGTTCAGCGCAATTTCACAGTCCTTTTTGGGCAGGCCGCTGGCCTCAGCCATCGCAGTAATCAGTTCATTTTTGTTCATAAACATTCTCCTTCTGTATAAAAAGCCGCTCGTCTATTATAGCCGCCCCATTGGGAAAAGGCAACCTACATCTCAGAAATTCTTTATTCCTTACTATACTTGTCATAGCGGCACTGCTCAAATACAGCGTTTCCCAACAGTGTAATCGCCTGCGCAGGGCATGAACTGATGCAGCGATAACACATTGTGCAGCGATCTCCCGCTGTTGCTTTGTGATTCTTTAGGGTGATGTTTCCCATTGGGCATATCTGGGCACATAGTCCGCAGCCCACACAGGCTTCACTAATTTTCAGCTTATCAGAGTAGTCCTTCGTCTTGCCATAATACCATAGGCGCTGACCCAAGAGGCCTGTTGCTCTGTTATAAAAGTTTAAGCCATCCCTTGGGTATTTGCCTTGCTTGATCTCTTGCGCACATTTTTCAATCTTTCTGTCCGCCGCTTTTATGATCTCCCGATTTTTTTCAACAGATCTTTTCAGCAGCTTCACATCGCAAATCGAATCCGGCATACAGATATGCAGGCCGCCAACGATACTCGCGCCACACTTTTTCAATAGCCGTGCAGAACATCCTGCTCCATCCCCGCTGAACAATCCCATTGTGGCAACACAAAGCACTTGCTTGTTTTTCCAAAGTTCCGAATTGTCTTTGATAAAGTTCCGTACCATAACTGGTGCATTGGAGAATTGAACGGGGTATGCCAATACAATAAACTCGTGCTGTGATAATAAACGCACAGTTTCTTTTCCCTCAATGGGAACTGCCTGCGCAGTTTCATCCAATAAATAAATCAGCTTTTCGATACAGTGTTTTGTGTTCCCTGTTCCACTTAAATATACGCCAATCATAGCTTTGCCCCCAACGTGGATTCTTCATGCGGATACGACCAATCATTTCCCCAGCTCACATTGTAGAAGCATTATATAGAAAAAGCAATCAAAATTTCAAATTTATATGTAATCCATATCTTATTTTGATGTTGTTCATATCCTTGTCCACTATACTGGTGAAACCTCGCTTGGCCTTCTGCTCGCGTGATTTCTCCAAACTTTATTTTTAAGACCAGAG
>CATLAS010000241.1 GCA_949878535.1 uncultured Eubacteriales bacterium
GTTTGCTGGTCGTCTGCAGGATCAAAGGAAACTTGAAATGCTTGCAGCGCACTTTTGATATCTGCCTTGTCAAACCCTTCTGGATACATATCCTGCACAGTATAGAGAGAGTCAAATAAGAACCCCATATATTCTTTTGCATCCGCCCAAACGGTGAGATCTTTACGGGGCTTATTCCCACCACGTCCGATTGCAAAGGCAGCTTTGGCTCTGTCAGGCTGCGCTTCCAATAAAGCTGCAAAGTCTGGATCATATTCTTTTGCCCATGCGAGCACACCATTATACACTTCTTCTGCTGTCATACGTGAAATTACGTTTTTGGAAACATCATTTAGTTTATCAAAATCGAAGAGTGCGCCGGAGATGCTCATTTTCTTCACAGAAAAAGGAAATTCCTCCCATAGCTTGTCCGGATTCGCCCGCCGCCATTCTTCAAAATTTGAATTCAGAAGCGTAAACACATACTCAATAACGGAAAGCTGCGGATATCCCATTGCTTTATAGTCGGCAAGCGCCGCGCCCTTGTCACGTTTGGACAGCTTTTTCTTGGATGTGCCTTCCATGCGCATCAGCTGTGCAATGTGCAGATACTTCGGCGGTTTAAAGCCAAGATACCGGAACAACTGGAGGTGTTTGGGAAGGCTGGGAAGCCATTCTTCACCGCGAACTACAGTCGTTGTGCGCATCAGATGATCGTCTACAGCATGTGCAAAATGGTATGTGGGGATTCCGTCAGATTTCAGCAAGACAAAGTCCTCATCGTTTTCCGGAAATTCCACTTTTCCTTTAATCAGATCGGTGAAAAACACCTTCTTTTCACCATCTCCATCTGCAAGGATATATAATACAAACGGACGCCCCTCTGCAATGGATTTTTCTGCCGTTTCCATCCATGCAGTTCTGCGGGCCTCCTGAGCAGTTTTCGCTGCCTGTGCCTGCGCAGCCCAGTCTTTATTTTTGTTTTCTTCTTTTTTGTTGACCTGTTTCAATGCTGCCAGTTCTTCGTCAGACGGGAAATAAGGATATGCCTTTCCCTCCTGAACAAGCTGCTTTGCAAAAACATGATAGATATCTTTGCGTCGGCTTTGCCAATAGGGACCGTAAATTCCAATTTCCCCTTCTGTACAGGGACCTTCATCAAAATGGATTCCGTAATAGGAGAGTGTGTCTACAAGATCCTGTTCCGCACCGGGAACATAGCGCAGACTGTCCGTATCCTCTATGCGCAGATAAAACGTACCCCCGCTTTGATGTGCCAAGCGCTCAGAAACAAACGCGGGAAATAAAGTACCAAAATGGACAAAGCCGGTAGGCGAAGGAGCCACACGGGTAACCTTGGCACCCTCCGAAAGAGTACGCAGCGGATACAGTCCTTCCGCTTCCTGGGGAGTCATTGTCACATTTGGAAATAAAAGATCGGCAAGCTCAAATGCATTCATAATATATATGCCTTTCTGAAAAAATCAAAGGTTTTTAAGATAAAAATTATAGCTCTGCTGTTTTTGCAGAGTTGTTAC